>JAPLMM010000317.1 GCA_026387035.1 Planctomycetota bacterium | reverse complement strand
GACCTGTCGGGCGGCGAAAGGCAGCGGGTCGTCATCGCCCGCGCCCTCGCCCAGGAGCCCGACCTGATCCTGCTGGACGAACCGACCGCTTTCCTGGATATTAAGCACCAGCAGGCCATCCACCGGCTGCTTCGGCGGCTGAGGGACGAGCAGGGCATGACGGTCCTTTGCGTCAGCCACGACCTGAACCTGGCGTCGGCCTATGCGGACGACGTGGTCCTGATTTCGGGCGGGCAAGTGGCCGCCGCGGGAACGCCCGCCGAGGTTCTTCGCACCGACATCCTCGAAGCGGTTTACGAGACGCGCGTCCGGGTCGAGTTCGACGAGGCGACGGGGCGTCCGTACGTGCTTCCCCGGCCCGAGGATTGAAAGCGTGTCCCGAGCGCCTTGGCCCACGACGGGCCGGCCGGCGGCGGGACGGAAGTCTAAAGGAGATACCGATGGTGGCTGAACCCCGCCGTGACGCCGACAGCGTGCGCGATTTGCTTCAGACCATGGGCCGCGAGGTCCTCGCGCGTTTCCGGCAGACGTTGAAGGCCCTGGAGAGCCTGGACGTGGAAGCGGCCGCGAAAGCCGTCGCGGAGGACTCCAGGACCGACGAGCAGGAACTCGCCGTCGAACGCGGATGCCTCGATCTTCTAATGGCCGGCAAGCCCGGCCGCGTGGACGTCAAGCGCATCCTGGCCATGATCAAGATCAACACCGACCTGGAGCGGATCGCCGACGTGGCGACCAACATCGCCGAGTGCGTCGAGCCCCTCGCCCATCTGGGCCGCGGCGAAGTCCCCGACGAGATCGCCGAGATGAGCGACATCGCGACGGAGATGCTGACCGACGCCCTGGATGCGTTCGGCAAGAAGGATACGGTCTTGGCCGGACGTGTCCGCCAGCGCGACGATGCCATGGATGTCCTCAACGAGGAGGCCTACCGGCTCCTCTTGGAGGCCGTCGCGCGCGACCCCGAGCACCTGGAGTTCGCGACCCACTACATCGTTGTCTCCAAGAGCCTGGAGCGCATCGCCGACCTCTGCAGCAACATCGCCGAGCACGTCATCTTCATGGTCACGGGCGAGATCGTCCGCCACAGAGGCAAACCGTAGGGCCTGTTTCATAGCCCCCTCTCCCCCCCGGCGGGACGTTCCGCTTGTGGGAGAGGGACGGGGTGAGGGGGAGCAAAGAAACGACGAATCATGAATATCGAACGCCGAACCGCAGAAGGATGAAGGGAGCGACAAAATGGCCGGCCGCGGCAACGGTTAGCCGCGACCCGACTTCGCCCCGGTGGGGCTTCGTCGGGCAGGCCCTACTTGTCCGCCATAGCCCGAAGGGCGACGGCGGAAGGGGAGCGGTGACGGCCGGAGAAGTACGAAACGTAACCGCGCCAGGTTCGATTATTCATCCGACTGGCCTGCCAGCCGTAGCCCCGACGGCCTTTCCCCGGAAGGACAATCGGGCGAAGAAGAAGAGCCGCTGCGCCGTGGGGGTGCCGTGTCAGAGGAAGCGCCTCTTGGCAAAGGCCCGCCCAGAACCGGATTTCAGGTACTTCTCGAAGGCGCGGGCGTGGCTATCGTCGGCCAATCGAATCGCGGCGACAAGTTTCCACGGTTTATGCTTTGCAGTATGGGCAGACTGACCTGCATTGTGTGCTGCGAGCCGCTTGGATACGTTGTCGGTGAGCCCAACGTAGTGTTGAGTAGGATGGGCGAGACTTTCGAGGAGGTAAACCCACTTCATTTGGTGGCCCGCCTTCGCCAAGGCTTCGGCGGGCAGCCTTCGCCCGTGCGCGTTGCTGGCCTGCCAGCCGAAGCCCCGACGGCCTTCCCCCGGAAGGACGTCGGGGCGAAGGCTGGTGGAGGCAGGGGGGCTCGAACCCCCGACCTCCTGGATGCCATCCAGGCGCTCTCCCAACTGAGCTATGCCCCCACACCAGGCCGGCCTTCGGTTGGCACGGTGAATTATAGCACGCTCCGGTGAGGTGTCAACGTCCTATCCCGGGGGCGGAACCGCGCGAACCATTCACGTCCGGCCAGCGTCTAAACCAGCGTGCATTTCTCATTGGACCGACAGAAAAGGAGAGGCGTATGAGACGGCAACTTGGATTCTGTGTGCTGCTGGTGGCGGGCGCGGCAGTGGTCCTCGGGGCCGCCGGCGCAGGTGTCAAGGTCGCGCCGGATCCCGAAAACGTCGTCGCCAGCCGACTTGCCGGTACCTGGGGGACGGACAAGGACCTTTGGACAAGGTTGGCCGGCGGCCCGGTAAGTATTCCTGGCTGGAGTTTCAGGTTCGAGGCCGACGAGTCTGTGGCGGCCGGATTGCCCGCCCGGTACGCGGACTTCCTCAAGGATAAGCCGATCTACTTGGCGGGCCGTATCTCCGGGGGACACCTGTCGGCGGCATGTCCCTTTGTCCTCACGGTTCTTCACGGCAACCCGCACGTCGTCTATTTTCGCGAGAAAGACGGCGACCCGATGGGCGACGCCGAATCGTTCAACGTCATGCTTGCGCGCGGCGACAAACCGGAAAATGACATTCTCTTCATCGGCGGCGACTTCAACAACCAGCCGTTCACGGCCTACCGGCACGTGGCCGAACCCCGGCCGGCCCAGTGATCGCCTCCCGGCACTTCTCGGTGAATCGGTTCAGGTCCATCGGGTCTGACTCCTTGGAGTCTCCATTATTATTTTGGCAAACGGCGCGCCAGCGGTCGACCAGCCTTGGAGGCCCAAAACGGCCGTTTGTGAGGGTTCCGGGCCGGCTTGGCATGCCAAAACGGCAGGCGGTGTGGCATCTTTGCCTTTGTTGCACTAGCCTCGGTCCCGCCGGTTTTTTGCTGCGTTGACGCTCGCGGTACCGCCGATTACAATCCTGCCGAACTGCGGTATTCATGGCCGAAGGCCAGAAGGACATCTCGCCTGGTCGAGTCCCGGCGCGCCGGGACCCGGCAACGGGCGAAGCGGTCGTAAGCCTCTTCGCCCGCCAGGAGGTCGTCGCCCTCGTCCGCCAGACGCTCCGCGAGGAGGGGCGGGCGAGCGTCGAGGGCCTGTGGGGATCCAGCGCGCCGGCCCTGGCGGCGGCCCTTCTCGCGGATTGTCCCTCCACGCTCCTCTACGTCGTCGCCCACGTCGACTCGGTGGACGGCGTCCGCGACGATTGGCGGCTCTTCAGCACCTACGACCCGCCGGTCTTTCCCGCATGGGAGGCGCTGCCGACCGAGAACGACGTCTCCGACGAAATCCTGGCCGACCGTCTGCGCGTCCTGAAGGCGCTCGCGGCCGCACGCGCCGGCCGCGGCGACCCGCCGCGCGTCCTGGTGACGACGATCCAGGCGCTGATGCAGCCGGTTCCCTCGCCGAGCCACCTGGCCGACAACACGCTCGAACTCGAGGTCGGCCGGGAATACCGCCCGGACGAGGTCCGCCGGTGGCTGGTCGAGCGCGGTTTCCGGCCGGCGGAACTCGTCCTGGAGCCCGGCCAGTTTGCCGTCCGCGGCGGCATCCTCGACGTCTTCCCGCCCACGTCGTCTTCGCCATACCGCGCCGAGTTTTTCGGCGACGAACTTGAGAGCCTGCGTTCCTTCGACCCGGCTTCGCAGCGCAGCGACGAGCCGCGCGACCGCGTGGCCATCGCGTTCGTGCCGACGCGCGCGGGTGCGGCGGGGGAGGGCGGGCCGATTTCTCCCCAGGCGACGACCAACCTGATGGATTACCTCCCTCCGGACGCCTGGATCGTCTGGCAGGATCCGCTCGAGATCGCGGAGGTGGGGCGTTCGTTCCTGGCGCGGCTGGCGGGGCCGACGGAAGTGTACACGTTCGAGGCGGTGGTCCAGCAGGCGCGGGCGTTTCGTCGGCTGGACCTGTCGAGTTACACGTCGTCGGGCGTGTCAGACGCGTTCGGCCTGCGGACGGAAGGCCTGCCGGCGTTCAGCGGCCGCGCCGAGGCCGTCCGCGAGGAACTTGGGGAACTCGCGTCCGCGGGCCCCGTGATCCTTTTCTCGGACAAGGAGGCGGAGCGCGACCGCATCGCGGAGATCGTCTCGGCGATGGGGGCCGAGGCGCAGGGCCGCATCCGCCTGGGCATAGGGCGCCTCGCCGCCGGCTTCCGGCTCGTCGCCGAGAACGTGACGGTCCTCGCGAACCACGAACTCTTCCAGCGGTACCAGGATCGCCGGCGCCTTCGGCGGCGCTTCGAGACGCGCGCGATCGACACGTGGACGGACCTGGCGAGGGGCGACCTCGTGGTCCACGTGGTGCACGGCATCGGGCGGTACCTGGGGATGAAGACGCTCAGCCATCCGCGCGGGCGCCGGGGGGCGGCCGGCGAGGTCCCGGCCGAGGACCATCTCGTCCTGGAGTTTCGGGACAAAGTGCTTGTGTACGTTCCGGCGTCGCAGGTGGACCTGGTTCAGAAATACATCGGGGGGTTCAAGGGCCGGACGCAACTGTCGCGCGTCGGGGGCAAGGCGTGGGCCGAAAAGAAACGCCGCGCCGCCGACGCCGTCGAGGACCTCGCCGCGGAGATGCTGCGGCTCCAGGCGATCCGGCAGACGCGGCCGGGCATCGCGTATCCCCAGGACACGCTCTGGCAGAAGGAGTTCGAGGCGTCGTTCCCGTATCCGGAGACGGACGACCAACTGGCGGCGATGCAGGAGATCAAGCGCGACATGCGCTCGCCGAGGCCGATGGACCGCCTCGTCTGCGGTGACGTGGGCTACGGGAAGACGGAACTGGCGATCCGGGCCGCCTTCAAGGCCGTCGAGGCCGGCAAACAGGTGGCCGTCCTCGTGCCCACGACCGTCCTGGCGGAGCAGCACCTGCGGACCTTCCGCGAGCGGATGGCCGATTACCCCGTCGTCGTCGAGATGCTCAGCCGGTTCCAGACGCGCGGCGGCCAGGCCGACGTCCTTCGCCGGTTCCTTCGAGGCCAGGTGGACGTCGTCATCGGGACGCACCGGCTGCTGTCGGCCGACGTCCGTCCGGCCGACCTGGGTCTCCTGGTGGTGGACGAGGAGCAGCGGTTCGGCGTCGAGCACAAGGAACGCCTCAAGAGGATGCGCCAAACGGTGGACGTGCTGACGCTGACGGCGACGCCGATCCCGCGGACGCTCCACCTGTCGCTCCTGGGCATCCGCGACATATCGAGCCTCTCGACGCCGCCCCAGGACCGCCGCGCCGTCCGCACCGAGGTCTGCCCGTGGGACGACGCTCTGGTGCGCGGGGCGATCCTGCGGGAACTGGCGCGCGACGGCCAGGTCTTCTTCGTCCACAACCGCGTCCGCTCGATCGAGGCGGTGACCGAGCGGGTCCAGAACCTCGTGCCGGAGGCCCGCGTCGTCTTCGCGCACGGCCAGATGCACGAGCGGGACCTCGAGAGCCGAATGCTCGACTTTTTCGCCGGCCGCGTCGACGTCCTCGTTTCCACGACGATCATCGAATCCGGCCTCGACGTGCCGCGCGCCAACACCATGTTCATCCACGAGGCCGACCGGTTCGGCCTGGCGGACCTGCACCAGTTGCGCGGCCGGGTCGGACGCTACAAATACCGCGCGCACTGTTACTTTCTGTTGCCGGAGTCGCGGCCGGTCACGCCGGCGGCCGCCAAGCGCCTCCGCGCGATCGAACGCTACTCGGAACTCGGGGCCGGTTTCCAGATCGCCATGAGGGACCTGGAGATCCGCGGCGCGGGGAACATCCTCGGGGCCGAACAGTCCGGCCACATCGCCGCCGTCGGCTACGAACTCTACTGCCAACTGCTCGAGGCGGCGGTCCGGCGGTCCCAGGGCCTGGCGGAACCCGACCGCCGCCGGGCCGACGTCCGCCTGGACCTTCCGGCGTTCTTCCCGAAGACGTACGTGCCGACCGAAAGCCAGCGCATCAGCCTGTACCGGCAACTGGAGCGTGCGGCGTCGGTGGACGCGCTTCGCGACGTCGCCGACGAGATTGTTGACATGTTCGGCCCGATGCCGGCGGAGGTCGCGAACCTCGTGGAACTGGAGGCGGTCCGGCTCCTAGCCGGCCGCGCCCGCATCGCCGCCATTCACCGCAAGCGGAACGTCCCGCCTGCGCAGCATCCTGCGGAGGGGGGGGCCGACCTTATGATGACCGTCGAACGCGCCGCCGCCGTCGAGGCCCTCTTCGCGCGGTGCGCCGACCCGGAGGTCCGCCGGGCCGGGACCGTCCGCGTGATCGATTCGCAGACGGTGCTCTGGCGGCTCGGCGAGGATCGGGGCCCCGAGGGGGCGCTGGGGCTGTTGAAGAAGTGGCTTGCCGGGGCGCCAGGGGGCAACTAGAATACGCTTCTTGCGGAATTCCTTTTTCGAGGGCATTGCGGATGCGATGGGCGGCGGTATGGGTGCTGGCGGCGGGATTGGCGGCCGGCTGCGGCCGCGCCCGCGACGACGGGGGTCTCGGGCCGCTTGAGCCTCGGATGGCGACGAGCGGCGGCGAATACGCCGCCGACTCCGCCTCCGTCGAGGCCGAGGTCAGCCCCGCTCGCCGCGTCGCCCCCGGCGAAACGCTGGCGAAACCCGTGCGCGGCGGCCCCGCGCCGGACGCGACGCGGGCGCGACCGGACGGCGAGGCAGCGTATAAGGCGCGGCTGGAGGAAGTGCCGATCCCCGTGCCGCCCGGCCGGACGCCCCTGGTGGCCTACGAGGAGGCGGGCGAGGTGCGGCTCGTCGACGCGGTTCTCGCGGAGGTCAACGAGGAGGTCATCACGCGGGAGGACATTTTCGGGCCCCTCCGGTCCCAGATGCGCCAGTGGCGCAAGGAACTTCCGCCGGAGGAGTTCGAGGCCCGATGCCGGGCGGTCGTGGACCTGAGGTTGCGCGAGGCGATCAGCGAACGGCTGGTGATCCAGGAGGCGAAGCGGCGCCTTTCGGACGCCCAGAAAGAGGAACTCGAGGCGACGCTCGGCCAGGTGCTCAAGGACCTCGTCGCCGGGGCCGGAAGCATGCTCCTGCTGGAAGAGCGCCTCAAGGCCGAGGGGTCCACGGTCGAGAAGACGATGGAGCGGGAGCGCGAACGGATTCTGGTGCAGCGGTTTCTGCGCGAGCGTATCGCTCCGACCATCCACATCACGCGCTCCGAACTGCTGGACTACTACAACAAGGTCCGGGCCGAACGCTACGAGAAGGAGGCGCGGATCCAGTTGAGGCTGATTATGATTCGCAAGAGCGAGTTTCCCGAGGAGGCGCAGGCGCGGGCGTTGGCCGACGCCGTCCTCCAACGGGCGGAGTCGGGCGAGGATTTTGCGAAACTCGCCCGGCAATACAGCCGCGACGCCATGGCCGAGAAGGGCGGCGACTGGGGCTACGTGACGCAGGGGGCGTTCGGCGTCCGGGCCGTCAACGACGCGCTGTTCGCGCTCAGCCGGGGCGGGATCGCCCCTCTCGTCGAGACCGCCGACGCCTTCTACGTCGTCAAGGCCGAGGACCGACAGGACGGGCGGACCGTCCCCTTCACCGAAGTCCAGGCCGAAATGGAAGACCAGATACGCGACGCCAAGTACAACGAAACCGTCTCCCGCTACATTCAGGACCTGTACGGGAAATCGTACGTCCGTGTCCGGCGTGAGAATCTGTAGGGAGCCCCATGCCCCAGGTCACGTTTCTTCCTTACGGGATCCGGCTGGAGGTGCCGCGCGGGACGAGCCTGCTGGCGGCGGCGGACGAGGCGGCCGAGAGCGTGCCCGACGATTTTTTTGCGGGCGAATTGTGCGAAGGGCGGCACGAGTGCGGCAACTGCTGCGTCGAGGTCCTCCAGGGGGCCGAGAACCTTTCGCCCGTGACGGCCTCGGAGCGTGCGCTCCTGGACGCGCTCGGCCTGGGGCCCGCCTTCCGCAGCGCCTGCACGGCGCGCGTCGTCGGCGACGCCACCGTCCGGATCCCCGCGCCGGTGAAACACACCGAGCGGCGGGGCGAGGCGCAGATGCAGGCCCATCCGTAGGCCCCGCGTGCGGCAGCCGGCCGCGCCGTCCCACGCCGGTGGGGAGAGAACTTTGCCGGCCCGAGACCCGGGAAATCCATTCGCGCGGATCGCCGTTGTCGGGCCGGGCGCCATCGGCTGCATGCTGGCGGTTCGGCTGGCGCTTGCCGGGCCTTCGCCTCGCGTGACGCTGATTGACCACCGTCGGGACCGGGCCGAGCGATTGAGCGCCCGCCCCATCGTCCTGCACGCCGCCGAGGGCGACCTGAAGGCCCGCGTGCCCGTCCGACTCGTTCCCGATGAACCGCCGGACCTTGTGATTCTGGCGACCAAGGCCTACGCGGTGCGCGACGCCGCACGCAGCGCCGCCCGCTGGATCGGCCAGGCGCCGGTGCTCGCGATTCAGAACGGCCTGGGCGTCGCGGAGGAGGCGGCCGCGGCGCTCGCGCGCGCCGCCGTCATTACGGGGGTGATGTATCAGGCGGCCAACATGGTCGCGGAGGGCGAGATCCATCACGCCGCCAATCAGCGGACCCACTTCGGTTACCTCGGCCGGGCGCCGGACGAAGAGGTCGCGGCGGTCGCCGCGCTCTTTGAGTCGGCAGGCCTTCCGGCGACCGTCGAGGAGGACATGGCGCCGCACGTCTGGGGGAAGGCGCTCGTGAATGCGGCCCTGAATCCGGTAGCGGCGCTGGCGGGGGTCCGCAACGGCGACGTGGCCGTTCGGCCGGCGCTGCGGGCGATGGCCGAGGCGATAGCGGCCGAGGGCGAAGCCGCCGCACGGGCCGAGGGCGTCGGACTTCCATACGCGAGCGCGGCGGCGGCGACGATTGAGACGGCCCGCGCCACGGCGGAGAACCGCTGCTCGATGCTCCAGGACCTCCAGAACGGCCGACCGACCGAGATAGAGTATTTGAATGGGGCGATCGTCCGCGTGGCGGAGGCGCACGGCCTGGCGTCGCCGGCCAACCGGGCGGTTGCGACGCTCGCGAGGGCGGTTTCGGCCGGCCGGCGTTGAGGCTTCCTGAGAAAGGCGGGGGGCGTGTCGGCTAATACAACGCCACTTTGCGTGGCGGGTTCGCCGCCCCGCTTCCGCCGTCGTCCCGATGAATCGGGACTATGGCGGACAGGTGCGGGGCGCTGGCTGCTTGCCCGCCGTAGCCCCGGCGAGTCGGGGGCGTAGGCGGGTTCGCAGCGCGGGGCAAGCCCCGCGGCGAACCCGCCGCGCAAATGGTCAAGTGGCGTTGTAGTAGTCGGCTACTCGCCGGTTTTCGGTGCCTTGTCAGGCGCGGGGGGCTCCTTGGGCGGGCCTTCGGGGCGCTGGTCCTTGCCCGGGCGTTCGGCGTCCTGCGGTTTGGGCTCAAGCATCTCTTCGAGGCGATTCCGGACGATTGCTTCGCGCTGGTCGGCGCGCTGGCGAAGTTCCGCGCGGAGGTCGTCGAGTTTCTTTTTCAGGAGGCCGATGTGGGCCTCGCGGGTCGCCAGTTCGGCGTCGAACAGTTTGCCGACCGTCTCGCGGAGTTGGGTTCGGAGGCGGTCGCGTT
>JAPLMM010000316.1 GCA_026387035.1 Planctomycetota bacterium | reverse complement strand
CCGCCCGTCTCCACGAGGCCGAGCCGCTCGGCAATCTTCCGGTAGCGTTTCCCCAGGGCGGTGCTGTGGTCCGGGCTCGTCGTCTCGACGGCATCGAGTCCCGCGCGGGCGAGTTCGGCAATCCACGTCTCGGTTTCCTCGACCGTGAGGTTGAGTTGGCGCGGATGGCCGAGCGCCGACAACCCCCCCGCTCCCCGCACGGCGCGGATGGCCTCGAACGGGTCCAGGCGCTTCCGGCAAACGAAAGCGGCCTTGTCGCGGCCGAGAAACTTCTCGAACGCCTCGTCCCAGGACGCCACGTAACCCTTTTCGATCATGGCCGAGGCAAAATGGGCGCGGGTCACCACGCCGGCTGTCACGTGCCGCCGCACGTCGTCCGTCGCAAGCGGCATGCCGAGCGCCGCGAGTTTCTCGAGCATTTGGGCGTTCCGGCGTTCGCGTCCCTCGCGGGCCTCGGCCAGGAGCGCCCCGAGGGCCGCGTCCTGGATGTCGATGAAGTATCCGAGGATGTGGCACGCGCCGTCGGCAAACTCGGTCGAGATTTCGACGGCCGGAATGACCTCGATGCCGAACTCTTCGCCGGCGGCCAGGGCCTCCGGCACGCCCGCCACCGTGTCGTGGTCCGTGACGGCGACCGCCCGCAAGCCCGTCTCGCTCGCCATGCGGACCACGTCGCGCGGCGCCAGCGCGCCGTCGCTCACCCGAGAATGCACATGGAGGTCAACCAGGTCCGGAAGGGAAACTTTACCGGTCATCCCTGCTCCTTCGCTGAAACGCCACGCTGTTACGGACACACGGCATCGCGCCGGTCTTGATGAAGAGACGACGATGTGCGTTCATCGGCAGGATGCCACAAAAAAGTTGACCGAAACACCGCGCTGCGGGTACATTTTTTCCCATGAGACGATTCATGATGCCCCTCGCGGCCGCGGGCCTCCTGGTCTGCGTCGTTGTCTGCAATCCCCGCCCGGCGCACGGCGGCCTGGGCGACCTGGCGGACACGGTTCGCAATCGCCTCGATCCCATTCTCCTCCCCTCCGACCTGATCGTCGAGCCGGGCAAGGAAGTCCAACTGAAGGCGAGCCTGCGCACCGGCCTTCGCCTGGAAGGAATCCCCGGCAAGCGCATCCGGTTCTTCCGCGACGACAAACTCGTCGGCGAATCGCGCACCGACGACGACGGCAACGCGACGGCGGCCTGGCAGATCCCTCCCGAGCCGGGCGATTATCTCTTCGCGGTGCGCGTCCACCCGGACGACCAGCCGAAACGCCCGGCGCCCGACGCAGAACTCCTGGTCGCCGCCCGCCCGGCGGACGCGAAGATCGTGGTCACGGACCTCGACAAAACGGTCGTCGCCTCCGGGTTCCTCCGCGTCCTGGCGGGGGGCGCCAAACCGATGCCCGGAGCGGCGGTCGTCCTGGAGCGCCTCGCCAAAGACCACACCATCGTCTATCTGACGCATCGGCCGGACGTCTTCGGCCCGTCCAGCAGGAAGTGGCTGGCGGAGAACCAGTTCCCGCGCGGCCCGGTGCTCACGAGCACGGTCAGCGGATTCCTCGCGGGCAGCGAACGCTACAAGACCGACCGCCTCGACGACCTGAAGCGCACCTTCAAGAACCTGGTGGTCGGCATCGGCGACAAACTCTCCGACGCCCAGGCTTACGTGGAGAACAACGTCAAATCCATCCTCATCCTCGACGTGGACTGGTCGAAGGACGACTGGAAAGACTACCAGAAACTGGCCGACCAGTTGGCCCAACTCCCCGATACCATCCACGTGGTGACGAACTGGTCGCAGATCTCCGAGATTCTCTTCCAGAACGCGCAGTACCCGAAAGAGGAGATGGAGAAACGGCTGCGTGAGGTTGCCGACAAACTGAGGCGCACCGGCGAGGACTGAGTTCCGCCGCGCGCCGGAGTCCCGCGATGCGTGCCGCCGCCATTCTCGCCGCGTTTATTGCGCTTCAGGCGAGCCCGATCGCCGACTCGCGGGCCGAGACGCCGGACCAGGACCAGCCCGTCCTCGTCGTCTTCCCGTTCACTTCGCCGGACGACGGCCGGACGGGCCTGAAGTTTGCCGACAGCCTGCGCCTCCGCGCGAGGCGCCTGGGCCTCGTCGTCGTGGACCGTCTGAGCATGACCGAGGCGATGGCCGGCCTTGCGCTGCCCACGGCCGAAACGCCCGCCGAGGACATCGCCGCCCTCCTCCGCGAGCGGTTCGGCGCCCACCTCGGGCTCTGGGGCTCCGTCGAACCCGCCGGCGCGGGCAGCCTAATCGAAGCCCGCGGGGCCGACGCCCGCGAGCGCCCCCTGAAAACGTTCTCCGAGCACTACGAAGCGGCTGATTCGCAAGGCGTCGGGCCCATCCAGGACCGCATCCTGGAGGCCCTGACCGGGCGCACGAAGCAGCCGCCGCCCACGGCCACGCCGGAGGCCGACGCCAAGGTCACCACCACCGAGCCGAACCTCGTCCCGAACGGCGACTTCGAGGCGGGCGCGAAAAGCCCCGCGGCCTGGCAGCCCATCGACGGCCTAACGACGTTCTGGGCGGCCGGCGAGAGCCCGACCGGCAAGTGCCTCAAAATGGACACCGACGTGTACCACTCCCAGTGGGTCCAGTGGCGCGAGCAACTGAAGGCCGGGGCCACAGCCGACCAGGCGCCCGGAAAAACTCCCACCTCCGGGCCGAAGTACGACACCGTGGCGGGGCTCTACGGCGTGGCGTACTTCTCCGACCCGATTGCGGTGAAGCCCGGACAATCCTACAAGGTCGAAGTGGATTACCGCGGCAAGAGCGCGCTCGGCGGACCCGTGGAATTCTTCCCGAAACTTTTCATCCGCGGCTACGGCGACGTCGGCGGCGAGAAACGCGTCGTTTACGACGCGTACTTGGCGCTGCGGTGCAAGACGCAGGGAGAAAAGTGGGAACATAACGTGCGGATCGTCACGATCCCGGCCGATGCGCCGGCCCCCGTCCAGTTCGTCCGCCTCATGCTCTACGCCTACTGGCCTCCGGACTGCTACTGGTTCGACAACGTGACGATGAAGGAAGTCGCGCCGGAACCGGCCGGACAGTCGAAGTAAGGTGAGACCGCGGCGAAGCCCCCTCTACACCTGATCGCGGCGCGGCGCCGCACGCCGGACGCCGAGGTTCTTGAGGCGGTCGCGCAGTTCGGCCGCCACTTCGTAATCCTCGTTTTTCACGGCTTGCCGGAGACGCTGTTCGAGCCGTTCCCGCAGCGACAGCGGCCGTTTCTGGCGGACCTCGCGCGCCAGGTCCCGCAGAAAGGCAAGCGATCGGCGCTTCTCGAACGCAAAGCCCATCTCCTCCTGTGCCGGCAGGCTCTCGATCAGCCCGACGCCGACCTCGATTTCCCGCAGCGCGATGTCGTACTGCCGGCGGCGTACGGCGAGCAGCGCCCGGCTCGCGCGGTTCATGCGGATGAGGTACGGGCGGTACTGCTCCATGGCGCCGCGGTCCTCTTTTGCCTCGGCGTACCGGGCCAGGAGGTCCATGCACCGCAGGTTGCGGGCCGTGTCGCGGGCGCTCCGGCCGTACTCGCCCACCTGAAAGAGCACGACGTAGCGGTAGTAAAAGAGGAGGCACTCGTCGCGTAACCGGTGGCAGGCCTTGGGGGGGATCGAAAAATCTTCGTCCGATCCCGAGCGCCGCCGGTGGGCCGCCAGCCGTGCCTCCCATCGCGCCAGGAGCGACACGCAGCCGAACGGCCTCTCGCCGTCGGGCCGGCCGTCCAGTTCATACTGCTCGACGCCGAGAGGCAACCGGACCTGGACCTTGCGCCGGCCGTCGCGACCCTCGATGAGGCGAATCGTGCGATCCGGGTCGTACGGCCATTTGGCCAGAAACGCGCTCAGGTCTTCCGCCATCGCACCCTTCGCCTTCGGGCGGCCCGGAACGGGCTGCCCTTCAATTCTATTGTACCCGTTTTTGCGAACTTGACAACCGCCGGGGCGACACAATAATCGCCCCCGACGGCCGTCTGTCTGATAGAATGAGTCCAAGGAACCGTCCATGAGCGAACGCGAAGCCCCGCCGCACTCAACGGAGCCTCGGGAGCGCGCCGCCGAAACGCCCGCGAAGCGACGCCGATGGCTTCGCGTCGCAATCGTTTTGTTGGCCCTGCTGGTCGCCCTCGTCGCCTTCGCGCCGCAAATCCTTTCCATGGGCTTCGTCAAGAATTTCCTTTTCGCCCGCGCCGGCGCGCGCGTGGGCATGCAGATCTCGGCCGAGGAATTGCGCCTGGCGTGGTTCGGCAGCCAGGCGGTCCACGGCCTCAGGGTCGAATCGGCCGCGGGCGAGCCGCTCGCCCGCGTCACAACCGTTCGCCTCGACCAGGGTCTCCTCGACCTTTTGACCCACTGGCCGCGGATCGGCGGCGTGGTGATTGAGGACGGCGAAGCCGTGCCGGAACTTCTCGGCGTTCTGTCGGCGGCTCGCGCGGAGAAACCGGAAGAGAAAAAGCCCGCCGAGGCCCCCGCGCCCCAGGCCGCCGAGCCCGAAGCGGCCGCGCCCGTCCTCCCTGAATCCATTCGCATCCGCAATCTCTCGCTGCGCACCGGCGCGGGGACCCTTCGCTTGCTCGAGGCCGACTTCGTCGCGGGCGCCACCAAGGACGCCTTCGAGGCGCGCCTCGAAATCGCGTCCGGCGAGGCGACGGGCGCAGCCTCCCTCGAAGCCGAGATCGAAGGCCTCTCCCACGACTGGCGCGGTTGGAACGCGCTGGGCGTCACGGTCCGGGCCCGCTGCGAAAACCTCTCGTTGGCTCCGATCTGGGACGCCGTCCCGCGCGTCGGCGACGGCCTCAACCTCGCGGGCACCGTTTCCGGCACGGCGATGGTGCGCCGCGAGCGCGAAGGGAAACTCACGATCTCGACGCAGTGGGACGGCCGCGACCTGTCGGCCGCGGGCGACGTCGGAATCCTGGCGCGCCAGGTCGCGGCCTATCTGGGCCGGCCGGCCTCCGCCATCGCGGGACAGTGGCGACTCGAGGCCAAGGGCCAGGCGACGCCAGGCAAGTCCTACGATCTTTCCCTCACGGGCGGCGCGACCGGACTCGCGATGCCCATCAAGACAGGCGATCCGGCATCAGCCGGCGGTCAGACAACCAAGACGCTGACGCTTCAGGACGCCTCGCTTTCGGCCGAGGTCGCGTACGACTCGGCCAAGGAGCGGCTGGTGACGGTCCGCGGCCTTCACGTCGAAGCGCCCGGCTTGCGGGCCAAGGCGGACGGTTCGGCAACGCTGCCCGGCCAGGACGAAACGGGGCGCGTCCGGGTGAACGGCGAGGGGAACGTGCAGGCCGACCTCGCGGTGCTCGCGCGGACGCTGCAACCGTTCGGCCTGCTCGCACCGGGGTCCCGCATGGCCGGCAAGGTGACTGTGCGCGGCCAGGCGGCCAGCGACGACAAGGGCACTTCCGGGGAGGCGAACCTCGCCGCGACAGACCTCGATCTTTATTTCGCCGACAAGGGAACCGCCATCCGCACTGCCCAGGCCCACGTCAAAGCGACAGGGACCTACACGCCCGAAACCCAGGGCGCGAATTCCGCAGGCGTGGACCTCTCGGCCTCAGCCGAGGCGAAGGACCTGAATGTCGCGCTGGGCGAAGAGCGACGGTGGAGCGAGCCGCGGATTTCGCTCGTCACATCGGCGCACGTTGACGTCGACGCCGAGAGGCGGCTTGTTGCCCTCGCGGTCAAAACGCTCTCGCTCGCCGCCTCCGCCGGAACGGTCGAGGCGTCCGGCACCGCCACGCGCAAGGACCAGGCGTGGACCGTGGCGGGCGACGCGAAAGGCGCGGGCGACGTCGGAATCCTGGCGCGCCAGGTCGCGGCCTATCTGGGCCGGCCGGCCTCCGCCATCGCGGGACAGTGGCGACTCGGGCCAAGGGCCAGGCGACGCCAGGCAAGTCCTACGATCTTTCCCTCACGGGCGGCGCGACCGGACTCGCGATGCCC
>JAPLMM010000315.1 GCA_026387035.1 Planctomycetota bacterium | reverse complement strand
ACGCGTAATGGCGCGGCGTCAGGCGCAGCCGTTCGCGGTCGTCCGGCGCGTCGGCCGGGTGCGGCCCGACGCGGACGGCCGGCGCCTGCTTCGCGCCGCGCGCGAGGGCCGCCCGGCAAACGTCCGCGAGCGCGTCGCGCTGGGCCAGCCCTGCGACGGCATCCACACCCGCGTGGCGCTCGAGGACCGCCCCGCCGTCGCGCTGGGCGAGGCAGCCGGCGACGACGATGCGGCCGAGGCGGCCGGCGCGCTTCAAGGCTTCAAGTTCCTCGATCGCCTCATCGGTCTCGGCCCGCGCAAGGTCGATGAACGCGCACGTGTTGACGACGGCCACGTCGGCGCCGTCGGGCGAGTCGGTCACGGCAAATCCCGCGAGCGCCAGGCCGGCCAGCATCCGCTCGGAGTCCACGAGGTTCTTCGGGCACCCCAGGCTGATGAGGGCGACGGTGGGCAGGCGCTCGGCGGTCACGGGTCGGCCTCGAAAGGTGCGAGGGTTCCGCGCTAGTGGCGTTACACCCGCGAGACGTATTCGCCTGTCCGGGTGTCCACGATGAGGTGGTCGCCGTTCTTCACGAACGAGGGGACCTTGACGCGTGCGCCGCCCTCGCACGTGGCCTCTTTCATCGAGTTGGTGGCGGTGGCGCCCTTGAGGTCGGGCGGCGTGTCCTCGACCACCAGTTCCACGGTGTTCGGCAGGTCGGCGGTGACGGGGTGTCCGTCCGCCAGGCCGATCACGAGTTCGAGGTTCGGCGTCAGGTAGACCGAGTTCGGGCCGATGAACTCGGCCGGGATGCGGACCTCCTCGAACGTCTGCATGTCCATCAGGAGGTGATGCGTCGCGTCGGAATAGAGGTAATTCATGGTCTTGCGTTCGACGTAGGCCTGCTCGAACAACTCCTCGGTGCGGAACCGTTCCTCGCTTAACTGGCCGGTCTGGAGGTTCTTCAGTTGAATGACCTGGCTGGAGCGCCAGTTGCCCTTGGCGACCTTCTGGTTGTCGATGATGGTCCAGAGGCCGCCCTTGTAGTTGACGGTCATGCCGCGGCGCAAATCGATCGCTTTCGTGCTCATCCTGCCCCTTCTCCCGGAGTCTCATCACGGAAACGGCCAACGTGCGGGCCGCGCGCCCGCCTGGCCGGCAGCCAATTTAGGCCTATCCGAGGGCTCTGTCAATGCCTAAGGGGGGAAAAGGCTTGCTTCGCGGCCGGCCGGCGCGATAATCCGTTCCCCGACCCCATCACCAGCGAAGGGCAAGCGCATGGCGGCCCGGAGGGCCACCCAGGAAGCCGATGTCTCGCGGGCCCGGCGGCTCGAGTTGCCGGTCGTCGGCCGCCGACCCGCCGGCCGGGACTTTGTCTGGCTCGTCCTTGACGCCCCGCCCGATTGGCGGAGCCTGCCCGGCCAGTTCGTCAACATTCTGTGCGAGTCGGATGCCCGTGAGGCCCGGGCCTCGGAAGGGCGAGTCCTCGACGAGGCCGACGGTTGGCCCGAGACCACCGGCCTGGAACTGGGTGGGCGACGGGCCTTCGGCCGCCGGCCTTACAGCATCGCGCGGGTCGAGCGCCGAGGCCGGCAGGTCCGCCTCCACCTTCTGGTGCAGGTCAAAGGGCCGGGGTCGCGGTTTCTCGGGTCGCGGCCGGTCGGGAGTGCCGTGGACCTGGTGGGCCCGCTGGGGACGCATTTCACGGCCCCGGCAGAGGATCGGCTCCCTGTCCTGGTGAGCGGGGGGTGCGGCCTGGCGCCGATCTTCGGCCTGGCGGAATGGCTGGCCGAGGCCGGCCGGCGCGTCGTCAACCTTTTCGGCGCGGCGACGCTGGAGGCGATGCCGCTGGAGTTCTCCGTGCTGCCGCGTGCGACGGGCGGTCGCCTCGAGGAGACGGCGGCGGCGAAGGAGTTTGCCGCCCACGGCGTGACGACGTTCCTCGCGACGGACGACGGGAGCGCGGGCTTCCGCGGCCCCGTGACGGCCGCGCTCGAAACCTATCTGGACGGGCCAGGGCGGGGCGAGCCGGCCGCGCTCTACGGCTGCGGGCCGAAGGCGATGCTGAAGCGCCTGGCCCAAATCGCGGCGGAGCACGGGCTCGCCTGCGAGATTTCGCTGGAGCGGCACATGGGTTGCGGCATCGGGGTTTGCCTGTCGTGCGTCGCCAAGCGGCGCGACCCGGGCGACCCCCGCGGCTGGACCTATCGCCTCACGTGCAGGGACGGGCCGGTCATGGACGCGCACGAAATCCTATGGGACGACGCATGAGCGACGCGCAAGTGGACCTGGCGGTGACGGTCGGCAAGATCCGGATGAAGAACCCGATTGCGACCGCGTCGGGGTGCTCGGGGTACGGGGAGGAACTGGCGGCGTTCTACGACCTGGGCCTCTTGGGGGCGATCGTCACGAAATCCATCACTCTGGAGCCGCGCGACGGCCACCCGCCGCCGCGCCTCGTCGAGACGCGCGCTGGGATGCTGAACGCCATCGGCCTTGCGAACGTCGGTCTGGAGGCGTTCCTCGCGGAGAAACTTCCCGCGCTCGCGCGGTACGACGTTCCGGTCATCGTCAACGTCGCGGGCGCGACGCGCGACGAGTACGTCCGCGTGGCGCGGGCGCTCGATGCGGCCGAGGGCGTCGCGGGGATCGAATTGAACGTCTCGTGTCCGAACGTCAAGGAAGGCGGGATCGAGTTCGGCGTGGACCCGAGGACGCTGGGGGCACTCGTCGAGGCCGTTCGGCACGAGGTCGCGCGGGCGACGCTCATCGTGAAACTCAGCCCGAACGTGACGGACATCGCCGTGACGGCGCGGGCGGCCGTGGACGCCGGGGCCGACGCCCTCAGCCTCATCAACACGCTGCGCGGCCTGGCGATCGATCCGTGGACGGGCCGGCCGCGGCTCTCGAACGTGACGGGCGGCCTTTCGGGGCCGGCCATCAAGCCGGTGGCGATCTGGATGGTTCGCCGCGTGTGGCAGGAGGTGGCGTCGGCGAAGGGAGTGGCGATTATGGGACTCGGCGGCGTCCAGTTCGTCGAGGACGTGATCGAGTTCCTCCGCGCGGGGGCGACGGCGGTCGCGGTCGGGACGGCCAACTTCGTCAATCCGGAGACCGGGCGCACGCTGGCCGAGGGACTGGGCGAGGCGCTTCGCCGATTGGGCTGCGCCAGGGCGCTCGACCTTGTCGGCCGCCTCGAAGTCACCTAAGCAAGGTTATACGCGGTGGGTTCGCCGCGGGGCTTGCCCCGCGTCCCGGCGCGCCGGGACCAGCGCCCCGCCCCGAAAGGGGTCCAACATGGACAGGGACAAGCGGGGCGGCGAACCCGCCGCGCGGTGGCCAGGAATGGATGCCGCCCTGGAGCACAGAGAATTGAGGGAGCAGCCATGAGATCAGCCGGTCGCTGGCTGGTGTGGGTCGGGTTGGCGTTGGCGTTGGCTGCGCCGGGTCCGCGCGCGTCGGCCCAGGAATATACGGAGGCCCAGCGTCAGTCGCTCTCGCTGCGGTCGGCCGAGGTGGACGCGCTGACCCGTTTGGCGGACCTGGTGGCGTCGGCCCACCTGTCGGCGGATCGGACGGTTGGGCAGGCGCTGGAGCGGGGGAGCGACGGCTGGATCGCACTGCGTCTGTTTCTGCGGTCGGCCCGGCCTGTGGGGGAACCGCGCTACTATTCGACCGGCGTGACGGAAGTGGACCTGGAGATCCCGCTGGAGGCGGTGATCGATACCGTCGGCGCGTTGTGCACCCGTCGCGAGGGCGACGTCCCGGCGCTGGACGACCTTCGGGCCAGGGCCGTGGACGGCCACCTGCGCGTGAGCGGCATCGGCCGCGTGCCGACGGACCTTGAGCCGGTGGTGGCGGCCCAGGTCGTCGCGTCGCCTCCGGAGACGCTGCCCGAGATGTACCCGCTGGGGTGGGCGACCGTTCAGGCGGCCGGCCGCATTCAGGCCGCTCGCGACGCCCGGATCCGCGCCTATGAGGCGATGCGCGCGCGAATCCGGGAACTACGGGTCACGCCGTCCCACACCCTGAGCGACCTCGTGGGGTCGAGCGCGGCGGCGGAGGCCCGGTTGGACGTGTACCTGCGGTCGCTCGCGCCGGCCGGCCGGCCGAGGATGATGCCCGACGGCCTGTGCGAAGTGACCGTGGCGGCGCCGCTCCGCGACCTGATTGCGGCGCTCAAGGAAATCCAGGCGATGAACCCGACCGGCCCGAAGGCGACCGGAGGGGAGATCGACGGCCTGTCGGTCCGGTTGAAGATGGACCGGCTGACGGCGACGGGGTACGGGGCGCCGGCGTCGGCGTACGTGCGGGAGGGGGGCGGAATCGAAACGGCCCCGCTGCCCGACTGGGCCGCCGCCGCTCTGGAGACCCGGGGCGAGTCCCGCCCGCCCGAACACATCGAGGACGCGAAGGAGGCGCGCGTGCTGGCGCTGCGGGCGGCCAAGGCGACGGCGATGGAGGAACTGGCGAAGCGCCTCGACGCCGTCGGCCTCGACGACGGCCGGACCGTCCGCGAGCGGGCGGCCAAGGACCCCGTCTTTCAGCGGGACGTCAAGACCTTTCTCCAAAGCGCCGAGACGGTGGCCAGCCGGCCGACCGACGACGGCCAGTGGGAGGTGGTGGTTCGGCTGCCGCTGGCGCGGCTGTACGAGTTTTCGAGGCGAGGGATGTAAC
>JAPLMM010000314.1 GCA_026387035.1 Planctomycetota bacterium | reverse complement strand
GTCGCGCCTTCCTCGATGGCCGTCTCGTAATCCTGCGTCATGCCCATCGAGAGTTCCGTGAGCGCCGCAGGCAGGTCCGCCGTGCGGTTGATGCGCGCGAGGCATTCGCGCAGGGCCGCAAACACCGGCCGGACGGTCTCGCCCGTCTCGGCGAGGGGCGCCATGGTCATCAGGCCCACGAGGTCGAGGGCGGGAAGGGCGGCGATGCGGTCGGCGAGGCGCGGGGCCTCGGCCGGCGCGACGCCTCCCTTGGCCTCCTCGCCGCTCGCATTCACCTCCAAAAGGCACGTCGCCCGCGTCCCGGCCGCGGCCGCGCGCTTCGAGATTTCCTCCGCCAGGCGGACCGAATCCACGCTGTGGATCATGGCGGCGGCGGGCACGATGTACTTGACCTTGTTGCGCTGGAGTCGGCCGATCATGTGCCAGCGGGCGGGCGCGTCGGCGAGTTCCCTTGCGCGGTCCCTCAGTTGCTGGGCGTGGTTCTCGCCGAGGTCCTGCTGGCCCGCCGCCAGGAGGAGGCGGATCGTTTCGACGGGGACGGCTTTGGTGACGGCGACGAGGCGGACGGCGTCGGGGGTCCGTCCGCTTCGCCGGGCGGCGTCGGCGATGCGGTCGCGGACCTCGCGGAGATTGGCGAGGAGGCGTTCGGGAGCGGGATTCATGGCCGCCATCCAGTGTAGCGGCCGTCGGCGCGGCCGCAAGGGCGGCAGTCCACGGCGCTTCGAATACGGGGGCCGCGTCGGGTCAGGTCCCGGCCGACTTCGTCTGGCCAGGCCTCTGGGTCGCCCCGCACCGTTCGCACGCCGGCAGGAGGGCATGGCGGACGGCGTGGCAGGCCGTGCACTCCTCAAACAGCCGCGTTCCGCACGCCGGGCAGGTGTACGGCTCGTCGGCCCGCGCCTCCGGCAGCGTGGTCGGCGCCAGCGGTTCCTTGAGGCTCCGCCGCGTCCAGACCATGAACTTCATCGGTCCGCGCCGGATGGGGAACCCGCAGATGGGGCACATGAACGTGGCGTACGCCTGCCGATACCGGGCCAATCGCCACGCCGCGCTCGGCGACCGCATGATCTTCACCAGGTAAATGATCGCCCGCACCACCACCGCGATGGCCGCCAGGAGCAGGACGTAAATGAAGTACCCTGTGTGGAAGTGCTCGTGGATCACCTGGAGCACCTCGGCCAGCACCGCCAGGCCGAAGGCATACACGGGCAGCGCGTAGGGTCCGGATCGTTTCTTGATGAAGAGGACCAGGGCAACGGCCATCAGCGGCACGAGGACTCCCAGTTTCGCCGCCCCCACCTTGGCCTCGTGGCGTCGGAGGAGCCGCGCAAACTCCTGGCGGATCGGCGCGCGGGCCACCTCCAAGACATCCTCTTGCGCCTTGATTTTCTCGTCGAGCGTGCGTACCTCGGCTTCGAGTTGTGCGAGTTCTTCGTTCAGGCGCTGGTACTTGGCTTGGTTCATCAGGAACAGCCGCACGGCCTCGGCCAAAGCCTGCTGTTCTTCGGCCGTAGGGGTGACGTTTTTTTCGAGGCTCAGTCGGTGGAGTTCCAGGAGTTGGTTCATTGTGCGCTGCGAGTTGTCGGTGCTATCCCGCAGACGCGTCTGTTGGGCGCGCCGTTCCTCGATCCGACGGCGCAGGTCGGCCCGCTCTTCCTGCAGTCGGTTCGCCATCTCGACCAGGCCGGGGGCCAGGTGGGCTTGTTCCAGTTTCTCGTAGGACGGGCCGGGCCATTCTCCGACCTGGTCGATCACCCGGTTCATGAGCCAGATCAGGAGCAGCCCGAGCACCAGGCTGAAGAAGAACATAAAGAACCGATGGGTCCAGGGGCTCTTTTGAACGACGGGCTCGGTCATGGTCGTCCCTTTCGCAGAAAGTAGTCCATCACTGGCATTATGCCGCGAGAATGGGGGGGTAACCAATAAAATTCCGACACGTCATTCACGCCGGCGGGCTGGGGCGAATGTGGTTGACGGTCGGGTCCGGCGCGGCGACAATGGGCCGCTGATGTTCGGCCGATGAGTGCCATGCAAAAGGGGAATCCGATGGCCAAACGCAAATCCGCCAAGCCGAACCCGACCGAAGAGATCCTGAAGCGTACCCGCGACGAGAAGATCCGCTTCATCCGCCTCTGGTTCACGGACCTGTTGGGGAACCTGAAGAGTTTCGCCATCACGGTGGACGAACTCGAAGGGGCCCTTGCGGAGGGGATGGGGTTCGACGGCTCGTCAATCCACGGGTTTGCGCGGATCGACGAGAGCGACATGATCGCCAAGCCGGACCCTGCGACGTTCTGCCTCCTGCCCGAGGAGAGCGGCACATCGCGCGTGGCGCGGATGTTCTGCGACGTGCTGACGCCCGACGGGAAACCGTACGTCGGATGCCCGCGGAACGCGCTCAAGCGTGCCGTGGCCCGCGCTGCCAAGCACGGGTACACGATGAACGTCGGTCCCGAGGCCGAGTACTTCTACTTCAAGAACGCCGAGGGCACGGAAGTGCTGGACCAGGCGGGGTACTTCGACCTGACGGCCGTGGACGTGGCCCACGACCTGCGGTCGCAGACGGTCGAGATGCTTGAGGCGATGGGCATCGGCGTCGAGTACAGCCATCACGAGGTCGCTCCGAGCCAGCACGAGATCGATTTGCGGTACGCCGACGCCCTGACGATGGCCGACCGGCTGATGACCTATCGGCTGGTGGTCAAGGAGGTGGCCATCGCGAACGGTTGCCACGCGACGTTCATGCCGAAGCCTCTCTTCGGCCAGAACGGTTCCGGGATGCACGTGCATCAGAGCCTTTTCAAGGGCGAGCGGAACGCCTTCTTCGACCCGAAGGACGAGATGTACCTGTCGAAGGTGGCGCGCGGATACGTGGCGGGCCTGATTCGCCACGCGCGGGAGATCATCGGCGTCTGCGCCCAGTGGGTGAACTCGTACAAGCGGCTCGTGCCGGGATACGAGGCGCCCGTCTACATCTGCTGGGCTCGCCGCAACCGCTCGACGATGATCCGCGTCCCGATGTACAAGCCCGGCAAGGAGAAGGCGACGCGGATCGAGTTCCGCGCGCCGGACCCGGCGTGCAATCCGTACCTGGCGTTCGCGGTGATGCTGCACGCGGGCCTGGAGGGGATCGAGAAGGGTTACGAGTTGCCCGACGCGGTGGAGAGAGACATTTACGACATGAACGAGGAGGAGCGCCGGGACCTCGGCATCGCGAGCCTGCCGGGCAGCCTCAACGAGGCCATCGAGGAGATGGAGAAGAGCGACCTGGTGCGGAAGGCGCTCGGCGACCACATCTTCGAGAAGTTCATCGAGAACAAGCGAATCGAGTGGAACGAGTACCGCACCCAGGTCCACCCGTACGAACTGAAAAAGTTCCTGGGCGTGCTGTGAGCGATGGGTTGCGTGTCGCGGAGGTCGGCACGGTCGCCTTCGCCGCGCGCAAACAACGGAGGGCGCGATGCGAACCGCCCTGATTGCCTTGGCCGCCAGCGTCCTCTTGTCAGGTCTCGCTTTCGGCGCCCCTGTCGGCGAACCGCCGCCGGACTTTTCCGGCCTGACGGTGTTGGAACTCCTCGGGAAACTCCGCGACGCCGACGAGATGGTGTGCTCAGATGCGGCGAGGGAACTGGCGAAGCGGTGCAGCGAGGACGAAGGCGTGGTCGACCGGGTGGCGGCCATGCTCCGCGAGCCTGCGGCCGCGACGCGGCGGTACGCCGTTTTAGCGCTGGTGGGCAGCGGGAGCCCCAAGGCCGTGCCGTATGTCGCCGCCATGCTGAAAGACCGCGACGCGGTGGTGCGCGAGTCGATCGGCCATATAATCCGGGATTTCCGCTCGAAGGCCCCGGGCTACTTCGCGCCGCTGATTGCCGCGCTCAAGGACCCCGAGGCGCGGGTGCGGAGTTCGGCGGCGGAGGCTCTGGGCGTCCAGGGCGACGCCCGGGCCATCGACCCTCTTATCGCCGCGACGAAGGACACAGACTTCGCCGTCCGGTACTACGCCATGCAGTCGCTGGGCGAACTCGGGGGGGAGAAAGCGAAGGCCGCCGCTGCCGCTGGCTTGGCCGCCCCGGACGAGCGCGTGCGGTTCTCCGCGGCCCGGGTCCTTGCAGGCATGCGCGACCCCCGCGCTGTGCCGATCCTGATTGACCTACTCGGGTCCAAGGAGTCGATGGTCGCACCGGAGGCCGCCCGCATGCTCGGTGAACTGGGCGATCGGCGAGCAGCCGACGCGCTCGCCTCCGCGGCCGCCAAGAGCGATGATCCGCACTTGCGCGACGCCGCCGCCTGGGCCCTCGGCCGGCTGGGCGCACCCGGCGGGAGCGGCAGCGAGGTTGATCCCAAGGTCCGGCAGAAACTCGACCAACCC
The DNA here is from genome assembly GCA_026387035.1 of Planctomycetota bacterium. Taxonomy (NCBI): domain Bacteria; kingdom Pseudomonadati; phylum Planctomycetota; species Planctomycetota bacterium. The sequence goes on along the minus strand of JAPLMM010000314.1, from coordinate 179 downwards.
ATCAGTTTCGAGTTCCAGGGCATCGCGCTCGAGGAGGCGCTGCGATTCTGCGCCGACTATAGCGGCGCCAGCATCCAGGCCCGATGGGACGCTCTCCAGGCGGCCGGCGTCGAGCGGTCGGCGAAGGTTACACTGAACCTGAAATCCGTGCCCTTGGGGGGGGCGCTGCGGCTCATTCT
>JAPLMM010000313.1 GCA_026387035.1 Planctomycetota bacterium | reverse complement strand
GCCGTGTCCGCCGGGGAATCCAGAACGAAACCCTCCCGCCCGTCCTCAATCAGTTCGCCCGCGCCGTTGAATCGCGTCGTAATCACCGGCAGGCCGCAGGCAAGCGCCTCGAGCACCACCAGGCTGCACGGGTCGTACCAGGTGGGATGGACGTAAACATCGGCAGCCGCGTAGGCCGGCAGAACATCCGCTGCCGGACCCACAAAATGAATCCGCCCGGCGCAGCCCAGGCGCTCCGCCAGGCGCTGATACGGGCGCGGATTCGCCTTGCCGACCACCACAATGCGCCACAGGTCGCCTCCGGCGCGGTCGCCATGAAGAAACCCCGCCGACTCGACCAGTTCGCGCACGCCTTTCAGTTTAAAATTGTGGGCCACCAGGAGGAAACAGGTTTCGCTCTCCGCCAATCCGAGCCGATCGCGCGCTTCGTCCCGCCGGGACCGGCAGGCCTCCGGGCTGAAGTGTTTCACGTCCACGCCGTTGTACACCAGGTGCAGGCGCTCGTCCGGCACGCGGTAAAACTCCTGCATGTCGCGCCGGACCATGCGGCTGATGGCGACGACCTCGGGCGGCGGATCGGCGGCAAACTGTCGGCCCTCGAGCCACACGAGCGTCCGCACCCGCGGGTTCAACCAGTCGGACACCTGTTTCATCGCCCACAGACCGGCGCCTCGCACCAGAAGCAGATTCTGCCGCCGGCTTCCGCGGAGCGTCCCGCCGTGCGGCTGAAGCACGTCGGCGCCGAACGTCCGACCGACGGCCGCAACCACGTCGAGGCGCGCGCGGCGCGCGGCGCGGCCGGCGGCCCGCGCGAAACGCCAGTCCCGTTCCATCCGCGAAAGACCGTAACGCAGGACCCGGTGCGTGACGGCGCCCTCGGGCGACTTCCCGAAACCGGCCGCAAACAGATGGACCTCGTGACCCGCCGACAGCAGTTCCTCAGCAAAGCGGTACACATACGTCTCCGCGCCGCCCCGCGCCGGGTCGAGATATTCGATTTGAAAACCGATCCTCATGGTTGGGGTCCGCGGCTCGGAGGACAGTCATCTGCCGATGGCGCGCAAGTGTGGGCTCCCGCCGGTTCGTCCAGCCGCCGGATCACCCGGGCGGGGGAACCGGCCGCCAGTGTGTTGGCCGGAACATCTCGGGTGACCACGCTGCCCGCCCCGATGACCGCGTTGTCGCCGATCGTCACACCCTTCAAGATGATCGCGCCGTAGCCGATCCAGACGCGCCGGCCGATCTTCACCGGCTCCGCCTCCTCGATCGGCGCAGGGTGAAAGCGCCGCTCGGGCGGCCAAACGACGTGAAAGTCACTGTCGGCGATCACGACGTTGGCCGCCACCCCCGTCCCGTCGCCGATCTCGACGGACTTGCGGGCGACGATGACCGTGCCGGCGAAGATCACCCCGTCGCCCAGGATGATCCGCGCGCCGGGGAACGTGACAAATTTGCAGCGCGACCCCGCGCCGAGCGGGGATCGTTTGTAATCCGACACGATGCGGGCTTTCGCCCCAAAGACAACCTCGCCCTGGCCGTACATGATGACGCAGAAGCGGCCGCGAACGCGCGCCCCGGCGCCGACCGTGAACCCGGGATTCAGCAGGCGGTTATACAGGAGCGACAGCCGACCGACCCATGCCGGCCACTTGTGCAGGCGCAGGCTGATTCGAGCCCGCCCGAGGCCTTCCCGGAAGCGTCTCATGAAACCTGCCATGGCTCTATCCCATCCGTCGAGGCGGGGGAACGCCCCGCCGCTCGTGCTGGATCGCCTTCCCATTTTCCGCACGGACGGGCGTTTGGCCAGCAGGATCTTGGGGCCCTTTTGCGCGGTGGGTCGGGAGACCCGCCGCGCTTTTTCCTTTTAGCCCTTCCGCGCCGCCGTCACTGCGGCTGCGAACGCCGCCGCTCGTGCCCCTCGATCCGGCGGGCCTTGCGGACCGCGCGCCGAACGAGCGCCTTCTGGGCCGCGCTCAGACGGTCCGTCCCGAAGTACTCGCGCGCGAACCGCATCCGGTCCGTGTTCGTGAACACCTCCGACCGGACGAAAGTCGCGGGCGACGGCCAGGACGAGAAGACGAGGGCGGCCAGATCCTTGACGATCCACCGCCCCGGCACGCCTCGCGGCGACGCGGGCACGCCGCCGCGAAATCGCATCATCCGCTGAAGGTCAATGAGGTGCAGAACGAAGTCGTCCGCCCCGACCGGCCGGACGAGCACGTGGCACAGGTAAAAGTCGCGGTGGACAAAACCGCTGCCGTGAAACTGCCGGGCGAGGCGCGCCAGCGCACGGATCCACCGTCGCCTGGCGGCGGTTTTCCCACGGTCGCCGGCGCTCCCGAATTGGCGCTCACAGTAAACGTCGGCCTGTACGGCGCCGGCCAGTTCCTCGGTCACGAGGCAACTTCGCTCGCCCCGGCCGCCGTTCGTAAACTCCCACCCGACGGCGGCACAGCGCACGGTCGGAATGCCGGCGTCCATGAGGCGGACGAGGTTGCGTGCTTCGTGCTCGGCAAGGGAGATCGGCTCGCCCAGGCTGAGCATCCGGCGAATCTTCGTCTGCCACGGCACGCGGTCGTGCCGCTTGATGTAAACGACGCGCGCTGTGCCCGCCGGGTCCGCGAGTTCGGCCCGCACGGTCCGTCGCCCCGGCCCGACGCGGTACGTCTCGCCGCCCTCGAAGGTCCTAAGCGCGTCGAGCGTCGAGAGGCCCGCGGCCTCGAGCGCGGGGCGGAACGCCTCGTTCACGCGCAGGCGCCCGCCGTCCACCGTCGAGAACCGTTCCTCCGCCAGAGGGACCATCCCGGGAGGGGCGACGCGGCGCGCGGGAATCAGGTGGGGGTCGCGTCCCCGGCCGGCGATTCGCCGCGTCCCGGCGAGCCGGGACTTGATGCGGCGAGCAAGCCGTTCAATGTCGCCGTCCGCCGCCCGGTCGCCAAGGTACGCGCGAAGGAGGATCAGACGGTCCTCCTTGCGGACGGGCGGGACCTGCGTGGTCGTGTGGAGGGCGGCCAAGTCTGCCGCGCCACGCCGCGGCGTGTAACGTCGCAGACGGCTGACGTCAATCAGGACGACGCGAGGCGCCTCGCCCCCCGCGTCCTCGAGGAACACGTGCTTGGCATAAAGGTCGGGAAACGAATAACCGGCGTCGTGGAGCCGGCGAACCGCCTTGCCGACCGCCGCCGCGACCTGCGCCACGGAGTGCGGATGGGGTTCGGCCCCTCCCGGCGTCAACTGGTCGAGCCAGGAGGCGAGCGAAAGGCCCCGCACTTCCCGCACGGCCAGGAGCGTGCGTGGTCCTTCGGGGCCGGCGGCGCGCCCCCAGGCCACCGGATCGGCCACGGGGATTCCTGCGGCGGCGAGGCGCTGAATGTTGGACCATTCCCGCGCCGTCGCGCACGCCGGCCATTTCAGGCGCAGGAGGTCCGTCCACGATCGGCCGGCGGCGCGGCCCCAGCGGCGCTTCAGGTAAATGACGACCGGCTCGCCGCTCGCGGCGCGAAGTTCGACGCGAGAGACGCTCCGTTCCTGGTGCCCATCCACGAGGCCCGCGTCGCCGGCGGCAAACAGCGCCTCGAAGGAAGCCAGGCCGTTGGCTTCCAGGAGCGCCCTGGCGTCGGGATGGATTTCGAGCAAGGCCATATCTGCTCACCGGTCCAGCGAATCGTCGCTCAGAAGTTCCCTCGCGAGGTCCGACCCGAGAAGTCGGCGCATCGCCCCTCGCACCTTCTGGTTCCCGCGCCAATGGCCGATGCCGCCGCGCGCCAGAAACGCCGTCGCGTGGGCCACGTGTTCCACGTACTGGTGCATTTCGTCCGGGTCGAGTTTGACGGCTTCGTAACCGGCGGCCTCGAGGCCCCGGTAAAGCAACTCGCCCGCCGGGTGGCCCGGTGCGGGCTGAAAGTCGAGGCCCCGTTGACGCACGACGTCCAGGCGGTAGATCGCGCAATACGAGCGGGGATACCAGGGCGTCGGCGGGTGCTTCGCCTTCGGCGCCATTCCGACGAGCCGGCGGAAGAACGCTTTGATCCGCTGTTCGTCCCACAGGCGTTTCATTGCCTGGTACCACCCGGCAGCAGACTCGAGTTTGTCCGCACCAAGAGCAGCGGCGCGAGGATTCGCCTCGAGGCGCGAAATCAGGTCCCCGAGCCATCCTTCCCGCCGGGCGATCGTGTCGGTGTGGAAACTGACGAGCCAGCGTCCTCGGGCGGCCGCCATGCCGACGTCCATCGCCGTCGCGTGGGCGAAGACGGCCTCGGATTCCGTTTCCGGCCCGCGTTCCATCAGGCGAATCCATCCGACGCGCCTCAGATAATCAAGCGAACCGTCCTGCGAGTGGTTGTCCACGACGATCGTCTCGTACGGATGGTCCGTCAGCCGCCGAATCGCGCGCAGGCAAAGCCGGACCAGGTCTTCCGTCTGGTAATGCGGGATGACGATGGAAGCGAGGTTCTCCGGGCAGCGGCGCCCGTCGCGGATTGCGCCGAGTTCTTGCCGGTCCAGCATCCCGCCTCGCTTCCCCTCAATCGCGCCGCAGCGCTTCGTCCAGTGCGTCGAGGACTTCCTCGGGCGCGATCTTCCACATGCACTCGGTGGTTCCCACGGGGCAAACCGGTTTCTGGCACGGCCCGCAGGGCGGCACCGCCTGGAGCCGAACTTCCTTCGCGTGCCACGTCTCGGTCCAGCAAATGTCCGTGGGTCCGAAGAGGGCCACGACCGGCCGCCCGAGCGCGGCCGCGTAGTGCCTCAGGCCGCTGTCGATCGCCACCAGGACGCGCGCCCGCCGCACCACGGCCCGGGCCGAAGCCAGGTCAATCCCCTTGTCGTGCAACGCAGCGCATCGGCCGTCGGCGGCCGCGACGATTTCCGCCGCGAGCCCGGCGTCCGACGGGCCGCACAGAATCGCCGACTCCAGGCCGAACCGTTCCCGCGCTCCCTTGACCAGGTGCGCCCAGTGAGGCACGGGCCAGGCTTTCGACGGCCCGAAGGCCGCACCGGGGGAAAGGAGGAGCGTGCGCCCGGCCTCGAGGCCCGCGGCCGCATAGGCGGCCTCGGCGGCGGCCTCGTCGGCCTCCGTCGGAAACAATTCCATCCGGCGGTCCGCCGTCGGCGCCCCCAGAATCTCGACCAGCCTCAGATAGTATGTGATCTGCGGCACGGGGAGAAACCGCTTGCCTTCCCTCGGCGCCGGCACGCCGTCCGTCAGCATCAGCCCCCGGCCGCTGCGCGCGTAGCCGATCCGCCGCTTGACGCCGGCCAGAAAGAACACGAGCGCGCTTCGAAAACTGTTCGGCAGGAGGATGCCGATCTCGGCACGCTCGGCCTTCAGTCGCCGCACGGCATCCCAGAGCCCGCCGGTCGAAGGCTCCACTTCGAGAAACGCGTCGGTCCACGGGTTCGGGTCCAGCACGGGGCGCACGTAGGGCCGCACGACGGCCACGATCCGATCCTCGGGGAACCGCGCCCGAAGGGAGCGAAGGGCCGGCGTGGCCATAACGGCATCGCCGACCCAGTTCGGCAATGCCACCGCCAGCGTCATGATTTCCTCTCGAGCACGAGAAGCGTGACCACCACCAGTTGGAGGAAGACGGCGGCCTGGATGAATCCCGGCCGGTCCTGGTTCAAGAGGCCCCATACGGCGGCGAAGATCGCCACGGCCTGGATCACGTAGGCAAACAGTCGAACGAGGGGCAGGCTCTCGGGGCTCTGGATGCGGCCCATGCGGCGAAGTTCCTTCAGCATCGCGTACAGCAACGTCCCTGTCTCGCCCGTCCGTGCTGCCGCCACTTCATCCACGTCAGGCGGCTGATGGGCCAGGCACTCGGCGCACAGCAGGCGACCGGCGCGCGGCCCGGCCGCCCCCGAGGCCAGGGCCGTCGAAGGAATCTTCTGGCCGCACCGGGCGCACACGGCGGCGTCGGCCGGCGCGGCCGGGCGACGTTCCTCGGTCGCTTTCAGCGCTGCATCGGGCGGCGTCGAAGCCGCTTTCAAATCTGCGTGTGGCACGGCGGGCCTTGTCCCGCCGTGCGCCGAGGCACGGCCGGGCAAGACCGGCCGTGCCACACCGTGGTTTTGAGGGAAGTCTTGCCCCTTTGCCACGAAATGCGGCCACACCGGAAGCGGCGATTCCGCCGCGGTTTCCTCCTGCGGCGCCGGCGCCTCGGTGTCCTCGGGCCACGGCTCCTCGCGAGCGGAGGGTGGCGGCTGGTCATGCGCCGGAGGGGCTTGCGCCTCGGCGGCCTCGGGAGGAACGGCCTCACGGTCGCCCAGGATGATGCGGACCGCATCCTCGAAATCCTCGGCCTCGGCGGTCGGCGGCGGGACGTCGGCCGGCCGGGGCGCATCGTGGCCCGGCGGCGCGGGCAGTTTGATGGTCTTGAGGCTCGCGGCCTGGCCCGCCTGGACATCGCGCCACGTATCGCCGATGGCCCACGAGGCCCCCAGGTCAATGTCGAGATCCTCGGCAGCCTGGAGAATGAGGCCCGGCTTGGGTTTGCGGCAGTCGCATTCAATCGCCAGGTCGGGGCGGGCGGCCTCGGAGCGGTCGGGATGGTGCGGGCAGACGTAGTAGGCGTCCACGGCGGCGCCGAGGAGGTCGAGTTGCTCGTCGAGCGCCTCGTGGAACCGGTCGAGATCGTCTTCCGTCATCAGGCCGCGCGCGATGCCCGACTGGTTCGTAACGACGATCCGTTTGAAGCCGGCCTCGGCGAGTCGCGCGAGGCCCCGGGCGACGCCGCCCAGGATGCGGATCTGCTGAGGCCGCGTCGGATAACCGATCTCTTCAATCAACGTGCCGTCGCGATCGAGAAACACAGCAGGTTGGCCCACTAGATCACTCCCTCTTGTCCTGGTCGTCGTCCTTGGGTTCGTCGCGCGCGAAAAGGGCCTGTTCCACCAGGCCGCAGAGGATGTGCAGCACGAGGAGATGGCCTTCCTGGATGAGGGGACTGGACTCGGCCGGGACGGCGAGGCACTCGTCGCAAAGTTCTACGAGTTTTCCCCCGCTGGCGCCCGTGAGGCCGATGGTCCTGGCTCCTCGTTTCCGTGCGAGGCTGGCGGCCTTCAGGACGTTGACGCTCTCGCCGCTGGTCGAAATCGCCACGAGCACATCGCCTTCCCTGACGAGCGCCTCGACCTGGCGTTCGAAGACCTGCTCGAAGTTGTAATCGTTCGCCACGGCCGTCAGGACGCTGGTATCGGTCGTGAGGGCGACGCACGGGAGGGCAGGGCGGTCCACCAGGAACCGCCCGACGAGTTCGCCCGCGAGGTGCTGGGCCTGGGCCGCGCTGCCGCCGTCGCCGCAGACGTAGATCGTGCGGCCGGCGCGAAGGGCGGCCACGAGAACGTCCGCGGCCCGCGCGATCGGCTCAGCCAGCGTCTCGGCCATGTCGCTGCACATGCGGATCGACAGTTGGATGCGGTCCGGAATGGCTTGCGTCACACCGTCCTCCCTTCATCGGATAAGGGCTTTAGTACTACAACGCTATCTCAACGCAGAGATCGCAGAGACCGCAGAGAAAGCCGAGGCCTGGGTAACAACAAACAGCAGCCAACAACGGACGCCTTCCCTTTTCGTCTTTACCCAATTTGTGCCGTTCTCTGCGTTCTCGGCGGTCTCTGCGTTGAAGAACACAGCGTAATAGTATTAGGCGGAACCCTTCTCGTCCGAGCGGCGGATGCGCCTCACGAGTTCCGTGGTGCTGAGTCCCTCCAGGAGCGGCGCGAGCACCACCCGCCCGCCGCTCGATTCCACGCTCCGGCGCCCGACGACGCCCTTCGCGCGCCAATCCTCGCCCTTGACCAGAACGTCGGGTCGGACCGCGCGGATGATCCTCTCCGGCGTCTCCTCGTCAAACAGAACGATATAGTCAACCGCCTCCAGGGCGGCGAGGACCCGGGCCCGCTCTTTCTCGGAGCAAATCGGGCGTCCGGCCCCCTTGATGGCCCGGACGCTGCGGTCCGAGTTCACACCGACGACGAGCACCTCGCCCTGGGCGCCCGCGAACTCGAAGAACGCCACGTGGCCGGCGTGCACGAGGTCGAAGCACCCGTTGGTGAAAACGACGCTCTCGCCGCCGGCGCGGTGGCGGGCGAGGTCCACCAGAAGATTCTCCAGGCTGCGGAGTTTGTCGCCCGCCCGGCGCGCCTCGCCCAAGAGGTCGCCGACAATCTCCTCGCGAGAAACCGTCTGCACGCCGAACTTCTCGACTTCCAGGCCGCCCGCGACGTTTCCGAGCCGCACCGCATCCACGAGCGACCCGCCGGCCGCCACGATGAGCGCGACGACGGAAATGACCATGTCGCCCGCGCCGGCATTGTCGTAAACCCGCCGCGGCCGTGTCGGAACCATCTGGCCCTTGCGGCCCTTGAGGGCCAGATAGGCCCCATCCTTGTCGAGCGTCACGATGATGGCATCCAGCCGAAGGCTCTTGAGCAATCGCCCTGCCGC
>JAPLMM010000312.1 GCA_026387035.1 Planctomycetota bacterium | reverse complement strand
TCGCACCGGATGTGCCTGGAGGTGATCGTGCTGAACGGCAAGCCTCAGGAGGTTCAGCGGCTGGCGGACCGCCTGATTGCCGCGAGGGGCGTGAAGCACGGGCGCCTCGTGGCGACGACGGGCGAGGACCTTGTTTAGCCGCGACCCGAAGGGGAGCGCGGCCGTTTGAAAGGGGAAATGGCGATGCACATTGCTTCCGGTTTTCTCTCGCCGCCCGTCTGGGGGACCTTGGCGGCGGTGAGCGGGGCGGCTAAATGTGGGCGTGCGGGGCGCCGGGTGACTTTAGAGGGCGTGCCCCGCAAGCGGGGCGCCGGGTGAAAGGATGTGACGCATGCACATTGCTTCCGGTTTTCTTTCGCCGCCCGTCTGGGGGACCTTGGCGGCGGTGAGCGGCGCAGCCCTGGCGGGGTCGGCGATCGCGGCCACGCGCCAACTGGGCGACCGCAAGGTTCCCCTGATGGGCGTCATGGGTGCGTTCGTCTTTGCGGCCCAGATGGTGAACTTCCCGATTCTGGCGGGGACGAGCGGCCACCTGGGCGGGGGGTTCCTGCTGGGCATCCTGCTCGGGCCGTCGCTCGGGATCATCGTCATGACCTCGGTCCTCGTGGTCCAGGCCCTCGTCTTTCAGGACGGGGGTGTGGAGGCGCTCGGGGCGAACATCTTCGTCATGGGAGTCGTCCCAAGCCTGCTGGGAGGAGCGGTGCGGAGTCTCTGGCGTCGGCCGGGATGGATTGCATACGCGGCCACGTTCGCGGGCGGGGCGGCCGCGGTCCTCGCCGGCGCGACCCTGGTGGTCCTGTTTTTGGCGTGGTCGGGGTCGCTCCCCGCGAAGGTGCACCTGGCGGAGGCGCTCGGCGTGATGGACTCGATTCACCTGTTCATCGGCCTGGTCGAAGGCGCGGTCACGGTGGCGGTAGTTCGGTTCGTCGTCGGGGCGAGGCGCGAGGCCGTCTTCGAGGCCGAACTTGCCGCTCCCGCGGGGGAGACGTCGGCATGAATGCATACAACCGCAAGACGTTTGTCGTCGGAATCCTTATCGCGTTGGCTATCGCAGGCGTGGTGTCGTATTTCGCGTCGGGTGAGCCGGACGGCCTGGAAAAAACCCAGGAAGAGTTGGGGTCGGCGGAGCCCGTTCACAAGGGCGTCGAGCCGCCGCCCAGCGTTTTCGAGGAATATCGCCTCGCCTGGCTGGGCGAAGGGTTCTGGGGGAATGCCGTCGCCGGCGTCGCCGGCAGCCTGCTGGTCCTCGGGGTGGTCCTTGCCGCCGGCCATCTCCTGAAGCGACGCGGACGCCGAGCGGCAACGAGGGATGCGGCCTAAGCGATCCGACATATATTTTGCGCGGTGGTTCGGAGCCTGCCCCGAGCCAAGCCGAGGGGTAACCACCGCGCAAGAAAGCAATTGACCGCGGCGGGTGCGGAGACCCGCCGCGCACACACTTTACAAAACTTACGTCGGACCGCTTAGTTCGGACCGGGCCGGACAGCGGCTGGAGGTCCTGTCGTGCATCATATAATGCTGGACCAATTCGCGGCGCAGCAGACGCCGGTGCGGCGGCTCGATCCGGTGGCGAAGACGGTGGCGGCGATCGTCTTCATCCTGGCCGCGGTCCTGGTGCGGAAGGACCACCTGTTGCCATTCACTCTCCTCGCGGCCGCGCTCGCCGTCTATCACGTCGTCGGAAAGGTGCCGCCGCTTTACACGCTCAAGCGGGTGCTGATGGTCTCGCCGTTCGCGTTGGCGATCGTAGCGCTTTTCCCGATTCTGGAGCCCGGGCGGGCGGTGTGGACGCTGCGGTTGGGCCCGTGGGCGGCGAGCGTGAGCGACGCCGGCCTCCTGCGCGCCGGCCATCTGGGGTGCACGTTCGCCCT
>JAPLMM010000311.1 GCA_026387035.1 Planctomycetota bacterium | reverse complement strand
CTCGTCCACCAGAAAAACGTCGCCACACTCGAAGTCCGCCTCCACCCGGAGGTCGGCGACTACCTGAACAACGTCAAACGCGACGGCCTCCTCGAACTCCAGAGCCGCCTGGGAAAACGCATCACCATCGTCTCCGACCCGGCCTCCCAGATCGACCACGCGACCTATCGCTGCCTGGACGATCGCGGAATGGAAGTCCACCCGGAGATCGCCCCGAGCCAGACTCAGGCCAAGGGCGCCCCGGCATCGAGGTAGGCCTGGAGGATGAGCGTGGCCGCCACCATGTCGCGCTTCCCGCGTCGGCGCCCGGCCGACAGGCCGGCCTCCTGCATCGCCCGGTCCGCCCGGCGCGTCGAGAACCGCTCGTCCCACACCGCCACCGGCACGCCGACCGAGGCGCGGAGCGCCTCGACCGTCGCCTCCGCACGCCGCGCCTCTTTCCCCAGAGTCCCGTCCAGGCGCACCGGCAGGCCGACCACGACGCGCTCGACGCCGTGCTCGGACACCAGGCGAGCGACCTGGGCCACGAGGTCCCGGCGTCCCGTCGGCTCCAGTTGCGCGAGGGGATGGGCGACTTTGCCTTCGGGGTCGCTCACGGCCGCCCCCACGCGCCGCTCGCCGAGGTCCAGACCAAGGATTCGCATGGCAGAGGCCCTTATAGCCCCGCGGGCGGGACCTGTCAATCTTCGGCAATAACCGGCCTTCGGCCGCGTTTAGACAGGTGGAAGGAATGGCCCTCCGGGACAAGGACTCGGACGCAGAGGAGCAGCGGCTGGTGGCGTACGCGCCGCGGATTTACGGCCTGCTGGTGCGCATGGTCGGCAACCGCGACACCGCCGAGGACCTGACGCAGGAGACCCTCCTGCGGGCCTTTCGGGCCTTCGAGACGTATCGCCCGGAGGGGAAGTTCCGGGCGTGGCTCTTTCGCATTGCGACGAACGCCGCACGCGACTGGCTCCGGCGCCGGCCTCTTGAACCGGCCCTCGGCCTCGACGCGGATTGGCCCGAACGAGCGTCCGCGTCGCCTCGACGCCAGAGCCGGCCGGAGGACCGACTCCTCGGCGGCGAACGCGCCTCGAAGGTCGAGGCCGCCCTTCGGCGGCTCCCGGCCCCCGACCGCGAAGTCCTCCTGCTGAGGTACTACGGCGGGTTGGCGTTCAACGACATTGCCAAGGTCACCGGCGAGCCGCTCGGAACCGTCCTCGCAAGGGCACACCGGGCCTTGAAAAAAATGGCCGAACTCGTACCTGAGGAATAGACATGACACGCTGTCCAAAACAAGAAATGTGGGTCCGGTACGCGGCGGAGGAACTCGCCGACCGCCCGCGCCGCGCCCTCGCGGCGCACCTGGAGTCGTGCGACGCCTGCCGCCGAGAGGTTCGCGCTCTCGCGCGCGGCCTGGAGGCGATGGAACGCCTCGAGCGCGAACCGGCCCTCAGGCCGGAAATGCTCGAAACGCTGCAACGCCGGCTGCGCGTGGCGGCGGCGAACCGACCCCAGAGGCCGCGCGTCATCTCCCTCGTCGCGCGGTACGGCTGGGTGGCGGCCGCGGCCGCGGTGCTTGTGGCGGCCCTGGTGCTGAACCTCCCCAAGCCGACCGCGCCGGCCGTCCTGCCCGGCAACCACCAGGCGGAGGCCATCCAGGAAATCGCCGCTGCCATCGAACTATTGCAATTGGCCGAAAACGGCACGACTCCCCCCCAGCCGCAGAACCTGTTCCCCGGCGGCCGCACGAATGAACTCAACCTCCTGTTGGAACTCGACGACGCCGGCTTGCTTCTGGACTACCTCATGAGCCAGGACGGACTTCAAGGTTAAGCCCGGTAGGAGACCATCATGCACTGGCTGAGCCTGGGGTTGATCGCGATGCTCCTGATGGCGCCGGCCGCTCGCGGCGCGCCGGCCGAGGATCCGGCGCCCGGCGCGGGGGCAAGCGGCGGCGAGTCGGCGACGACGCCGCCCAAGCACGACGAAGGCACACCGAAACCAAAACCGTTCACGGAGCGCCCGCGCGAGCACGCCCACCGCGAAGGCTCCCGCGACATGCCGATGGGACCCGGAATCTTCCGCGACGTCACCGACCAGGACATCAACGACGTCCTGGGGTTCACCCAGCAGCACCTGCCGATGCTCCACGAAGCGCTCCAGCAGATGCGGGAATCGGAGCCCGCCCGCTTTCGCGGGATGTGCCGCAGGCTCCGCTTTGAAATCACCCAACTCAAGGCCCTCAAGAAGACCGATGAAGCCGCCTTCCAAAAGGCGCTCGAGGAGAAGCGGCTCCAGTTCCTCGCGCGGAACCTGGCCGACCGCCTCCGCGCCGCCCAGGATCCGGCCGAACGCGACCGCCTCCGAACCCAACTCCGCGAGACGGTCGGCAAACTGTTCGACGCCGAACTGGCGACCCGCGAGGCCCACATCGGCCTCCTCGGAAAGAAACTCGACGACCTCCGCGCGGAACTTCGCCAGCGCGCCGACCAGCGCGAAGCAATCGTCCGGAATAGCCTCGAAGAGATGCTTGAGCCCAAACCGCAGGACGCCGAGCGCCCGGGCAAGGACCAGCGCCCCGAAGGCCCGCCCAAGGAACCCCCCGCGCCCCAAAGCGCCCCGAAATCGGGCGACTAATCCTACAACGCAACTTATGCCTTTGCGCGGTGGGTCTCCGTACCCGCCGCGCAAAGTTGCGTAGTAGTACTAAGCAGTCCGCCCTGCCTCAGGAAGTCCCATGCCGGGCGGCGGAAATCTCCCTCGCGAGCGTCGCAACCGCCCGGTTGGCCGGCGACGCCAGGCCGTGCGACTCCGCCAC
>JAPLMM010000310.1 GCA_026387035.1 Planctomycetota bacterium | reverse complement strand
CGCAGGATGGCAAAGGCGAGCCAGACGCCCAGGACACCGGCCACGAGAAAGCCCAACAGGCCGAGCACCGGGACGTTGGCGGTGTAGGGCACCTTGGGTCCGACGTTGGCGCCCATGATGACGGCGGAGCCGAGGATGATGGCGGCGACGATCATCGCAAAGGCGACGCGGTTGGTGGAGCGATCGAGTTCGCTGATGAAGCGGTCGAGGTTTTCGTGGCGAAACTGGATTTGGAGCCGGCCGCGTGTGAGTTTCCGCGCGAGTTCCCGCAGTTGTCGGGGCCCCTGCTCGGCGATGGCGGCGACGTGGTAGGCGCTGCGGAGTCCGCGTTCGGCCAATCGCTTGGGGGAAATTTTCTCCGCCGCCATGGACCGGACCTTCGGCCGGACGACCTCGACGAGGCTCGTGTCGGGATCGAGTTCGAGCGCGACGCCGCCCATCGTCACGAGGCTCTTGCCGAGGAGGACGAAGTCGCGCGGGAGGATGACGCGGTGTCGGCGGGCGGTGGCGATGAGTTCCTCGAAGAGGTTCCGCACGTCGAGGCGCTTCAGGGGGATGCCGCTGTACTTGTCCACGAGGCCGGCCAGGTCGGCCATGAAGCGAGCGTCGTCCAGGCCGTCCGGCAGGGAGCCGAGGTCGTCGAGCACGTCCAAGACGATGTCGAACTCGCGGTAGAGGGCGGCGATGAGGGCGGTTCCGAGGCGGGAGCGCATGACGTCGCTCAGTCGGCCGACCTGCCCGAAGTCGAGGATGCCCACGCGGTCCGGCGCCTGGACCACGAGGTTTCCGTGATGCGGGTCGGCGTGGAAGAGGCCCATCTCGAAATACTGGCGAATGAAACACTCGGTGAGGCGCGACGCCAGGGCCTTGCGGTCCACTCCCGCCCGGTCCATCGCATCCTCATCGTAAATCGGGATGCCTTCGAGGTGCTCCAGGGTCAGGACGGCCGAGGCCGTGAGCGACCAGAGGACGTGCGGCACGAGGACGTGCTCGTCGTCCTCGAAGGCCTGTCGGAACCGCTCGGTGTTGGAGGCCTCGGCGATGAAATCGACCTCCCGGCGAACGGTCTGGGCGAACTCTTCCACCAGGAGCGCCGGCCGAAAAACGCGGTACTCCGGGACGTAGCGTTCCGCGAGTTCCGCCAGCCGCGACAGAATGTCGATGTCCGATTCCAGCGTTTCGCGGACGCCCGGGCGGCGCACCTTGACGACGACGGCCCGGCCGTCCGCCGTGCGGGCCTTGTACGCCTGGGCGATGCTGCCGGCCGCAAACGGTTCCGGCCCAAACGTCTCGAACAGTTCGCCGATCGGCCGGCCGAGTTCTTTCTCGATGACGCGGCGGGCTTCGTCGTTCGGAAACGGGCGGACCTTGTCCTGGAGGCGGCGGAACTCCTGGATGAAGGGGGGCGGGAGGAGGTCCTGGCGGCTGCAGAGCACCTGGCCGAGTTTGACGTACGTGGGCCCGAGTTCCTGGAGGACGCTGGCGATCCGGGCGGCGATGGTGGGCGCGGTTTCCTCGGTGACCTTTTCACGCCGCTTCAGCAGGCGGTTGCGGAAGGGGACGAAGCGGTCCAGGTGCAGGCTGACGACCAGCCAGCCGAATCCATGCTTCGTCAGGATCGACAGGACGTGCCCGAGCCGACCGATCTCCCGAAAGCGCCGCCCGAATGGAATCCAGGTCATACGATTTTGGCCCCCGATGCCCGGAAACTTCGACGGGGGGCATTATAGCCGCCGCCCCGCCCGCCGTTCAAGCCCGGAGATGAGCGCAGCCGCTTGCGGCTTAGCGTCCGTTCAAGCCCGGGGATGAGCGCAGCGAATCCCCGGGACGCCGTTCGAGCCGCCCTCACCAGGGACCGGGTTCGTTGGGGCCGGCGACGGCCAGGACGGCGGCAAATACGGAGGCGGCCCCCGCCCGCTTCAGGACCCGCGCGCATTCGCCGACGGTCGCGCCGCTCGTCAGCACATCGTCCACGAGGAGCAACCGCCTGCCTTTGACGGCCGACGCCTCACCGCGCACCGCAAACGCTCCGCGCACGTTCTCGGCCCGCCGGCCGGGAGGCAGGCGCGTCTGACGCGGCGTGGGACGGACGCGGAGGAGTCGCCGGGCCACAAGCGGCCGACCCGTCGCCCGGACCACCTCCTGCGCGAGGGCCGTCGCCTGGTTGAACCCCCGGCCGACGCGCCGGCTCCAGTGAAGCGGAACGGGGACCACCATGTCCACGAGGTCGGCCCACGGCGCGAGGGCGACCCGCTCGGCCAGGAGGCGCCCCAGAACCGGCCCGAGGTCCTGCGGCCGCAACGCGGACAGTGGGGCACCGAGATGAGTCGCGCCATGGCCCGGCCGCAGGCGGAACACAAGTTGAACGGCGTGTCGCGCGGCGCTCTCCGCTCGCAGGCCACGCAATGGGTGGGCAAGACGAGTTCCCGGAAGGCGACCCAGATCGAGCGGAGCATGGCCGGATTATATCGCGAGAGGCGGCCGTGTGCCAACTACCGACCTGACGGCCGGATGCGGGTGCGCCAGGATTTTCTGGCACTTAGCAAAAGCACAACAGGCAATTTGCGTGGCACGGCGGGCCTTGTGCTACTCTGCGAAGTAGCGAAGTGCTACTTCGCTACGAAGCACGAGTCCCGCCGTGCGCCGGCCCCAATGGAACAGGCGCGCCGGGACGCACGGCCGGGCAAGACCGGCCGTGCCACACTGCCCACACGTCGCGCCCTCGCTAGATGCCAGAAGATCCTGGCGCACCCCCGGAGGCCGCGGCGTTGTCGGAGTTTGTCTTATTCGCGCAGAAGATTTGTCTTATTGGGTGTGGGAAAGAGCGGGACGAGGCGGGAAAACACGGGACATTGCCAGATTGGCAGGGACGCCGCGAGAAGTTGTCCACAATTTGTGCACAGAGTTAT
>JAPLMM010000309.1 GCA_026387035.1 Planctomycetota bacterium | reverse complement strand
GCAAGCCCGCCGGCTAAATGGGCCTGGCCCAAGCAAAAGCGAGGGAGGCGCATGGGCAAGACCGCACTACTGTTTCCGGGCCAGGGGGCGCAAGCGGTCGGCATGGGGCGCGACGTGGCGGAGGCGTTCCCGGAGGCGCGGGCCCTCTACGAACGGGCCGACGAGGTCCTCGGTTTTGCGCTCTCGGCGATTTGCTTCGACGGGCCGGAGGAGCGCCTCACGGCGACGGACATCAGCCAGCCCGCCATCCTGGTGACGAGCCTGGCGGTCCTGGCCGCGATGCGGACGACCGACGTGGGGAAGAACCTCCTCGTGGACGGGGCGGCTGGCCTCTCGCTGGGGGAATACACGGCCCTGGCGGCGGCGGGGGCGATCGGGTTTGACGAGGCGGTGCGCCTGACGCACCTTCGTGGGCGGTATATGCAGGAGGCGTGCGGGACGGCGCCGGGCGGCATGGTGTCGCTGCTGGGTGTGGACGAGGGGGGGGCGGAAAAGATTTGCCAGGCCGCCCGCCAAGCCGGTAGAATCTGGCCCGCCAATTACAACTGCCCGGGCCAGGTGGTCGTCAGCGGCGAGAAGGCGGCCTGTGCGAAAGCGGCCGAGGTCGCCGAGTCCATGGGCGCCCAGCGGGCGGTTCTGCTGGCGGTCGCGGGGGCGTTCCATTCGCCCCTGATGACAAGCGCCCGCGAGAAACTGGCGCCGGCACTGGCGAGTCTCGAGGTCCGGGACTTGAAATTCCCCGTGGTGGCGAACGTGACGGGGGATTTTTATCGGGGTCCGGGCGAGGTGGCGGACCTTCTGGCGCGGCAGGTGGACTCTTGCGTCCGCTGGCAGCAGGGCGTGGAACGGATGATCGCCGGCGGGTTCGACACGTTTGTCGAGGTCGGCCCGGGGCGGGTCCTCGTGGGGCTTCTGAAACGGATTGACCGGAAACTCGGGCGCAGCGCCCGGACGGTCGGGACGCTTGAAGAGATTCGGGCGCTAAGCGATTTTAGATAAGGCACGCGCCCAGCCCCGAAGGGGTCCATAGCCAGAACAGGGATAAACTGGGCGGCTAAATGTTGGCGCGGGCCACCGGGCGCGGGGATGTATACAGTTAGCCGCCCCGCCCGCCACGGCGGGTAAACTTGCGGGGCGCGCTAAATCGGGCGGGGCGGCGAACCCGCAAACGCTGAGGCATGAGAATGGGATTTGAAGGCAAGACGGCCATCGTGACGGGCGCCGCACGGGGCATCGGCCTGGAGATTGCGCGGCAACTGGCGGCGCGGGGCGCGGCGCTGGTTCTGGTGGACGTGCTGGAGGAGGACCTCGCGAAGGCGTCGGCGGAACTCGGCGGCGCGACGCTCTCCTATGTCCTCGACGTGACGGACGAGGCGGCCGTCGAGAAGATGATCGACGAGGTGGCCGAGAAGGCCGGTTCGATCGACATCCTCGTCAACAACGCCGGCATCACGCGGGACGACCTGCTGCTGCGGATGACCGAGGAAGCGTGGGACCTCGTGATGAAGGTGAACCTGAAGGGGACGTTCCTCATGACGAAGCACGCCGCCAGGTATATGATCCGCCAGCGGTCTGGGCGGATCGTCAACCTGGCGAGCGTCTCGGGTCTGGTGGGGAATCCGGGCCAGGCGAACTACTCGGCGTCGAAGGCGGGCGTCGTGGGGTTCACCAAGACGGTGGCGAGGGAACTGGCGGGGCGGAATGTGTGCGCGAACGCCGTCGCCCCCGGTTTCATCGACACGAAGATGACGCAGGTCCTGCCGGAGAAGGCGAAGGAGCGGGCGCTTTCGATGATTCCGCTCGGGAAAATGGGTCTCGCCCAGGACGTGGCGGCGGCGGTGGTGTTCCTGGCGAGCGACGAGGCCCGGTACATTACGGGCCAGGTGCTGGCGGTGGACGGCGGGATGGCGATGTAGGGCCCGCCGGGCCGGCCATAAAAGGCATTGCACGCCGGGCCGGTTGCCGATAGACTGCTCGGCCGGTGAGAAGGGGCCCCCGGGGGCCGCGGACGAAAGGGTGATGGGCAAACGTTTCCTGCAGACGCGATGAGGAGGCAAGGCATATGGCGGACGAGAAGAAGATCAGCAAGGCCTCGGGCAAGGTGAGCGACGTCGGTCAGCGGATCATCGAGATCGTCGCGGAACAACTGGGGGCCGACAAGTCGCAAATCGCCCGCGAAACGTCGTTCATCAACGACCTGGGGGCGGATTCCCTCGACACGGTCGAAATCGTCATGGAGATCGAGGACGAGTTCGACATCGACGTCCCCCAGGAAGACGCCGAAAAGATCCAGACGGTCGGCCAGGCGATCGACTATGTGGAGAGGCACCTGTAACCGATGGCCAGACGCGTCGTCGTGACAGGCCTGGGGCTGATCACGTCGCTGGCGTCGGACGTGGAAGCGTTCTGGAAGCGGCTGCTTGCCGGCTCCTCCGGCATCAGCCGCATTGAACATTTCGACACGTCCGGCTACACCGTTCACATCGGCGGCGAGGTCAAGGACTTTACCTCCGACACCTACCTTCCGAAGCACGAGGCGAAGCATCTGGACCGTTTCAGCCAGATGGCCGTCGGCGCCGCCGTCCAGGCCGTCCAGGACGCGGGGCTGGACCTGGCGAGCGTCGAGGACCCGTTCCGCGTCGGCGTCATCGTCGGGAGCGGCATCGGAGGCCTGGCGGAGTTCGAGGCCCAGCACAAGCGCCTCGTCGAGCGCGGGCCCATGAAGGTTTCGCCCTACATGGTCCCGAAACTCATGATCAACGCCGCCGCCGGCCAGATCTCGATTCTCTACGGCGTCAAGGGGCCGAACGCCGGCGTCGCCAACGCCTGCGCCAGCGCCTCCAACGCCATCGGCCAGGCATTCTGGGTCATCCAGAACGACGAGGCCGACGTGATGATTACGGGCGGTGCGGAGGCGGCCCTCACGCCGTTGGGCCTCGCGGGATTCTGCGCGAACCGCGCCCTCTCGACCCGCAACGACGAGCCCGCGCGCGCCAGCCGGCCCTTCGACCGCGACCGCGACGGCTTCGTCCTCTCCGAGGGCGCCGGCATCATCGTCCTCGAAGAATACGGGCACGCCAGACGACGCGGCGCCAAAATGTACGCCGAGATGATCGGCTTCGGGATGAGCGGCGACGGAACGCACATCGTCCAGCCCGACCCCGAAGGGCGCGGGGCGGCCTACGCGATGCAGCAGATGCTCAAGGACGCCTCGGCCGAGGCCGACTCGGTGGACCACATCAACGCGCACGGCACGGGGACGCCGCTCGGCGACATCGCCGAAACCAAGGCCATCAAGATCGTTTTCGGCGACCATGCCCGCCGGATCGCCGTCTCGAGCACCAAGTCGAGCCTGGGGCATCTTTTGGGCGCGTCGGGCGGCGTCGAGACGATTGCGACGGTCCTGGCGCTTCGGGACCAGGTGGCCCCGCCGACGATCAACCTCGAGAATCCCGACCCTGCGTGCGACCTCGACTATGTGCCGCTCGTGCCCCGCGAGATGCCCATCCGCCGGGCCGCGTGCAATTCCTTCGGTTTCGGCGGCCACAACGCCTGCCTGCTGCTGCAGAAGGTTTGAGCGCGGGCGGCCGCGATGACGGGCGCCAGTCCTTGACCTTCCGGCGTGGGCGCGGCTAGGATGGATGTGGAGGAACCGGCCATGAAAATGATTGTGACGCTTGAGCGGGACGAGACCGGCGCGGTGGTGGCCGAGTGTCCGGCCATTCCCGGCTGCGTCTCCCAGGGCAAGACCGAGGACGAAGCCCTCGCCAACATCCGCGAGGCGATTCAGGCGTGCCTGGAGGCCCGGGCGGCCAACGGCATGCCGCTCACCGTCGCGACGCGCGAGGTCGAGGTGAAGGTCTGATGGCCAAGTTGCCCGCCATCTCGGGCGCTGAAGCCGTCAGGCGCTTCGAGCGCGCGGGGTGGCGCGTGGACCGGCAAAAGGGCAGCCACGTCGTCCTCCTGAAGCAAGGTCATATCGCCAGCCTGTCGGTTCCGCAGCACAAGGAACTTGCGCCGGGCACGCTGCGCTCGCTGATTCGGGCGGCCGGGATGACGGTCGAGGAGTTTGAGCGCGTTCACTGATTTGCCGGTCGCAGCGCCTGTCTGCTGTTGCAGAAGATATGAGGCGACGGGTGCGCCGAATGCGACGGGTACCACGGCTGCATACCGTGCACCCGCGGCACCCGTTGTTTTATCGCAGATAGAGCCCTGCCGGCGGGCCGCAACGCTTATTGGCGCCCCTGGGCCGTGAGGGATACGACGATCCCCACGATCATCGCCGCCGTCAAGGTCAGGTTGAACAGGCCGAAGCACAGGCCCGTGATGAGGCCGACCCACGCGTGGACCTTGCCGCGCGCCTCCGGATGCTGTTTGGCGCACCGCAGCCCCAGGATCCCTAACACGACGGCGGCAACGCCCAGCGCGAGCCCCGCTCCTTTTCGTTCTGGACGTGTCCTTGCGATCCCCAAGCCGGACTCCCATTGTCCGCGCGGGATGGCCGGCTGCAAGTATTTTTCGGTCCGGAAATCAGGGCCGGGTTATTCGCGATCGTCGCGGGGAGGCTGGTTCTCGCGCGGCAGGCGGTAGGCGCCGAGGAAGTACAGGGCCAGCAGCGCGTCGATGTGCAGGAGTTCGACGTCGCCGGTTTCGCCCATCCGGCGCTTGACCTCGATGACGAACCAGAAGCCGAGGCCGAGTCGGGTGTCGCGGAGGATGGCGTATTCGAGGGCCGTTTCGTCCGGCGTCTCGCGGCCGGTGACGGCGGCGACCAGTCGGCGGACGATTCCGTAAAGGGCCTCGATGGCCGCCCGATACGATTGACCTTCCATGAGGCCCCGCACGCG
>JAPLMM010000308.1 GCA_026387035.1 Planctomycetota bacterium | reverse complement strand
ATACCCTACTCCAAGGGAGGGTCCTCTCTGGTCGCGGAAAACATCCAGATTCTCTGCGCGAGGCACAACCTGGAGAAGCGAGATAAGATAGAGTAGGTTCTTTCCTGAGGGAACGCCTATGCCGCGATACGTGGTGCAGCAACATTTTCGAAGCGAGGACGACTGGCACTTTGACCTGATGTTCGAAGCGGGCCAGGCGCTCGTCACGTTCTCCTCGCATGCCCCGCCCGACGCTTGCGCGCAACTCCCCTGCCTCGTCCGCCATCTCGGGGACCATCGCCTGGCGTACCTGGAGTACGAAGGCGAAATCTCCGGCGGCTCCCCTCGGCCGACGAAATCCGCATCCGCCTTGCCGGCGAAAAGGCCGACGGAACCTTCCAACTCGTCCGCGACCCCGCCAGCGGCACCGATTATTGGCGGTTGAGACGAGTAACGGAGTAACGAAGTGACGTAGTAACGTAGGCGCCGCAGGCCGCCGCGCGCCGTTTTCCGTTTGGCGGCAAACCGCCAGGGTATGCCCGCTGAATCGAGAGGCCCAGCAAGACGAAAAGGCGAACCCCGCCTCCGTCACTACGTTACTCAGTCACTCAGTTACTATCTTCTCCCCGTTGACACCGCCTCCGGGGGCCCTATAATCAGCCCCGCACGCAAGGATGCCGAAAGCGAGCCGGGCCGTGACCGAAACCGAAACCCGCGACAAACTGGAGGCCCTCCAAGAGCGTCTGACGACGCTCAGGGACTCTCTTTGACGTCGCCGGCAAGCGGGTGCGCCTCGCCGAAATCGAAACCCAGATGGCCGCGCCCCATTTCTGGGACGACCCCGACGGGGCTCAAGGGGTCGTCCGACGACTGAAGGGCCTGAAGGCGGTCGTCGATCCGGCCGAGACCCTCCGCAAACGCCTCGAAGACGCGGCCGCGCTGCTCGACATGGCGTCCGAGGAGAAGGACTCGGCGGCCGTCGCCCAGGTAGGCGAAGAAGTCGCGGCGGTCGAAAAGACCCTCGCGCGGCTCGAGTTCCTCTCGCTCCTCTCGCGGCCGGACGACCCGAAGAACTGTTACCTGGCCGTCCACGCCGGCGCGGGCGGCACGGAAAGTTGCGACTGGGCCACCATGCTCCTTCGCATGTACGCCCGCTACATCGAGCGGGCCGGCTGGGAGATGACCATCGTCGACGCCGTCGAGGGCGAAGAGGCGGGCTACCGCAGCGTCACCGCCCACGTCGTCGGGCCGTACGCGTTCGGGTACCTCTCAGCCGAGGCCGGCGTCCACCGGCTCGTGCGGATCAGCCCGTTCGACTCGGCGGCGCGCCGCCACACGTCCTTCGCCAGCGTCGACGCGCTCCCGGAACTCGAAGACGCCGGCGACGTCGAGATCAAAGACGAGGAACTCCGGATCGACTATTTCCGCGCGGGCGGCGCGGGCGGCCAGCACGTCAATAAGACGAGTAGTGCCGTCCGCCTCACGCACCTCCCGACCGGCATCGTCGTCCAGTGCCAGAACGAGCGTTCGCAGCACCAGAACCGTCACACGGCGATGGAGATCCTCCGGGCGCGGGTGCAGCGCGTGGAGGAGCAGAAGCGCGACGCGGAACTGACGAAACTCTACGGCCAGAAGGGCGAAATCTCCTGGGGCAACCAGATCCGCTCCTACGTCCTTCAGCCGTACACCATGGTCAAAGACCACCGGACCGAGTACGAAACCGGCCGGGTCCAGGATGTCCTCGACGGAGACTTGGATGAACTCATCGAAGCGGAACTCCATCGCCGCGCCGCCGCACGCAGCGCGTCGGCGTAGTCGCGCCATACAATGAAGAGGAGATAACCGTGGCACAGGAAATAGACTTCAGACCCAAGGAAAACAGCCCCTTTACCCCCGGCCAGCCGGCTCCGCCGGAGATATTCACCGGGCGTGGGGAAGAGATTCGCAGGCTCAAACAGTCCATCATGCAGACGAGTTCCGGAAAACCGCAGGCGGTTTTTATCTGCGGCGAGCGAGGACTTGGTAAGAGTTCTTTGGCGCGCTTCTGCGAGTTTCTCGTTGTCCAAGACAACCCTCTCATACCGACGGATATCAAGTTTGCGGTGGCTTACAACGCCTGCGGCGCCTGCGACAATGTCACCGACGTCTGCAAAGTCCTCCTTCAGAATCTTACGGCTGGAATAACGGAAACGAGCCTGCTGGAAAAGGCCAAAGCCTTGCTCGGCCGCTACATCGAAGATATATCGGTGCCTCTGCCCGGGTTTCGCCTCAACGTAAAACTCAAACGCGGTGCGGAGGAACTCAAAGAACTGCGGCTGAATATGGCTCAGGTCGTACGCGATCTTTGGAAGATCCTGAGTGAGAAGAAGCGCGCGGTGATGGTAATCTTGGATGAGGTCAACGGTGTAGCGGCCACAGAGTCCTTCGCCAATTTTATCAAGACCTTCTGGGAAGATCTCTGCGCCGCAAAGATCCCCATTTTGCTCATGCTCGTGGGCCTCGAGCAAAGGCTCCTGGAAATGATCCAGGCGAACGAGTCTGTTGGGCGCATTTTCGAGCGGATAGTTCTGCGACCCATGCCCCTGACGGAGGTATGCCAATTCTACGAGAATGCCTTTGCAAGCGTCGGTGTCACGGCCGACAAGGGTGCCCTGTCGGAGCTGGCCAGACTTAGCGGTGGATACCCTGTCATGATGCACGAATTGGGAGATGCAACCTATTGGCGCGATTCGGATGGCCACCTCGACCAGCAAGACGCCCGGGAAGGTTCTTTTGATGCAGCCCAACGTGTCGGAGAAAAGTATTTCTCCAACAACTTTTTCGGCCGTATGACCCACCTAGGAGTCATGCGCCGCAAAGAGCGCGGGGTTTACGAATACACTTACCCCATGTTCCCTTACTACCTCGCGTTGGAAATGTTCAAGCAAAGGGAGTCCGATTGAAAAGTAGATCGAAGGTCCTGCTGCTGATTTGGGTAGCCTGCTGGGTGGCGGCGGGTCTCGGGTCGGCCGGCTGCGCGCCGTCCGTCCCGCCCAACGCTCAAGGCCGCGACGTTGTGCGGCCGGCCCTCGGGTTTGCGCTCAACGTGCCGCAGGGATGGGTCGTCCGCGACCTCGGCGGCGACGTGGTTCTGGAGATCGTCGTGACCGACGAACGCCGGGGCGAAACGGCAGCCCCGGCCGAGACGCCCCCCGAGGCCCCGGCCGGCGCGCGCCGGCGAATCCCGAGCGCCGTCGTCCAGGTGACCGTCATCGAGCGGGAAGGCAAAACCCTCGACGCCTGGGTCGACGACATGGTCGCCGAACTCGTCAGCCTCCAGCCCGACCTCGC
Source organism: Planctomycetota bacterium (assembly GCA_026387035.1). Taxonomy (NCBI): domain Bacteria; kingdom Pseudomonadati; phylum Planctomycetota; species Planctomycetota bacterium. Next base: position 5,890 of record JAPLMM010000308.1, on the reverse strand, counting down.
CGTGTCCCAGCGGGACGAGACCGAATTGGCCGACGGACGCCCCGCGCTGCTGCTGACGATCGAGAATCCCCGCGGCGTCGAGCCTCTCGAACAGCGGATGCTCCTCGCCGTCTCCGACGAGCGGGCCTATGCCTTGATCGCCACGGCCAGGCAATCGGAGATGGCCATCGTCGAGCCCGAAATCCAGGTCTGTTTCGATTCGTTCGTCGTGTGGTGACGGCCCGGGCGAGATCCCGGACGGCTCCGGCAAACGGGAAATGAAAAGACGCAGAGCAGAGGAACCGATGAACTTCGAAGCCTTGAAAAAAAGCGATCCGGAACTGGCGGACCTCGTCGAGCGCGAACGGAAGCGCCAGAGCGAAACCATTGACCTCATCGCCAGCGAAAACTTCTGCCCCACGAGCGTCTGCGAGGCCGTCGGCAGCACCCTCACCGACAAGTATGCCGAGGGATACCCCGCCCACCGCTGCTACGGCGGGTGCGAAACGATCGACGAGGTCGAACGCCTCGCCATCGAGCGAGGCAAACGCCTCTTCGGATGCGAACACATCAACGTCCAGCCCCACTCCGGCAGCCAGGCCAACATGGCCGTCTACTTCGCCTGCCTCAAGCCCGGCGACACCCTCCTGGCAATGGACCTGGCGCACGGCGGCCACCTGACGCACGGCATGAAGGCGAACTTCAGCGGCCGACTGTACCGCATCGTGCGCTACGGCGTCAGCCGAAAGACCGAGCGGATCGATTACGACGCCCTCGCGCGACAGGCCCGCGAGGTCCGCCCGGACCTCCTGGTGGCCGGCGCCAGTTCCTATCCGCGGGCGATCGACGTCGCGCGCCTGGCCGACATCGCCCACGACGCCGGCGCACGCCTCCTCGTCGACATGGCCCACTTCGCGGGACTCGTAGTAGGCGGCGTCCACCCGGACCCTGTGCCGGTCGCCGATTTCGTGACCGCCACAACCCACAAAACCTTGCGCGGGCCCCGCGGCGGCATCGTCATGTGTCGCGCCAAGAACGCCAGAGCCATCGACCGGGCCATCTTTCCCGGCCTCCAGGGCGGCCCCCTGATGCACGTCATCGCAGGCAAGGCGGCCGCCTTTGCGCTCGCCCAGACGCCCGAATTCAAGGCCTACCAGGTCCGGATCGTCGCGAACGCCCGGGCCATGGCCGACGAAATGCTCTCGCTCGGCTACCGGCTCGTCTCCGGCGGGACGGACACGCACCTGTTCCTCGTGGACCTCGGGCCGCAGAACCTGACCGGCTCCGAGGCGGAACGCCGACTGGGCAAGGCCGGCATCGTCGTCAATCACAATGTCATCCCGTTCGACACGCGTCCGCCGGCTCAAGGGTCAGGCGTCCGCATCGGCACGCCGTCGATCACGACACGCGGGGCCAACGAGGACGACGTCCGCGCGATCGCCCGATGGATCGACCGCATTCTCAAGGCCGACGATCTGGCGCGCGAGGCCAAGGGCGTCCGCAAAGACGTGGCCGAGTTCTGCCGCACCCATCCCATCCCCGCCTAGGCCGCCCAATCGAAGAAAGCGAGCGCCCCATGCCCGAGGAGGTCGGCGAAATCCTGATCCCATCGGACCGGATCGCGGCCCGCGTGGGCGAACTCGGGCGCCTCCTCGCCGACGCCTACGCCGACCGCGACCCTGTCGTCGTCGCCGTCATGAAGGGCTGCGTCCTGTTCCTGGCCGACCTCGTGCGCGCCTGGGGCGAGGCCTCCCAGCCGCGTGTCGCGGCCATGGACCTGGAGTTCGTCTCCGCCCAATCGTACGAGGGAACTCGCCCGGCAAAGGTCCGTGTCACCCTGCCGGAGGGGCTCGAGACGTGCGTCGCCGGCCGACCGGTCCTCGTCCTGGACGACATTTTCGACACGGGCCGGACCCTTGCTGCCGTCTGCCGCCGGATCGAACCCCTCGGGGCCGCGGAACTGAAGACGCTCGTGCTCCTCGCGAAACGCCGCGCAGCACCACGCGAACCGCCCATCCGCAGACCCGACTGGGTCGGCTTCGAGATAGAAGACCGGTTCGTTATCGGATACGGCCTGGACTATCGCGGCCGGTGGCGGAACCTCCCCTACGTGGCCGCCCTCCGCCAGAAGCCGTAAGGCCCCGCCGGACCCCGGCGCCGATTCCTTTCAATTTTCCCCAGCCCCGATGCCGATAAGACCTGCGGGTGAGGGGGTCTGCCCTTCACTTCCTCCGTGACCCGAGGAAAAAACCTTGCAGGCCACCGAAACGGAAACGCTGAGGCAGGAACTCGAACGGACGCGCCGGCGGGCCGAAAGACTCCAGCGCTGCCTTGTCGAGGCCCAGCGTCTGGCGACCGTCGGCCAACTGGCCGGCAGCATGGCCCATGAGTTCAACAACCTCCTGACGATGATCATCGGCCGCGCCGAGCAGGCCCTCAAACACGACGACGCCCAGATGCGCCGGACGGCCCTCGAAAAGACGGTCGCGCTCGGCGAGCGCGCTGGCGCCATCGTCCGGAGCCTGATGAACTACGCCACCGGCCGCCGCACCGAGACGCGCATCGTCCCCGCCGACGCGCTGATGGACGCCGCCGTCGGCCTTCTCGAATGGCACCTGCCGAAGGAAAACATCCACCTCGTCCGCCAGTACGAGACGTCGGCGCCCGTGCGTGTCGTGCCGGTCGAAATGGAACACGTCCTTCTGAATCTCCTCCTGAACGCGCGCATGGTGATGATGGCCACGGGGGGAACGCTCACCTGCACCGTCACCCCCGCCGACACGCCGGCCTATGTCGCTCTCCGCGTGAGCGATACGGGCCGCGGCATCGCGCCCGAGCATCTCGATCGGATCTTCGAACCGTTTTTCACGACGGCTTCACATGCAGACGAGGAAACCTATGAGAACGGCGGCGCGGGGCTCGGCCTCTCGGTCGCGCGGGACCTGGCGCACCGGGCGGGCGGCGAAATCCGCGCGACGAGCACGCCCGGCGTCGGGGCCACCTTCACGGTCCTGTTGCCCATCGCGGACACGAGTGAATAAGGAAGCACCCGGGGACGGACGCCAGGGGCACGGTGAGCCGTGCCCCGCTTTTTTGCGCCAAGCCAACTTTTTCCCGGAGACGTGCAATATACGGAGGGCGCCCTCGTTTAGCGGGGCGGAAGTGGGACGCGTCCGAAACGAAAAGGAAACCGGGGGGTAGAACGCGGACGGCGACCGAAAAACGTTCGCTCGCCAGGAAAGGAGCCAATGATGAAGACGCGAATCGCATGGATGCTTGTCGGGAGCGCGACGCCCATCGACTGGACGGACGATTTCTGGTTACCACCACACGTCTTGCGCCCACTAGATAGGTGAACGGGCCGCGGACGGCGGCTCGACTTTAAGGAGAGGGACCATGAGGCAATACTGGGTGTTTGCAGCGGTCGCGTTGTTGGCGTTCGGATTGGCAATCGGCGTGGCGTTTGCGGCCATGGGAGCCTGGGCTCCCGGTGGCGGCGGTCCTGGCATGAAAGGCCCCGGCGGGGCAGGGCCCGGCATGAAAGCGCCGGGCGGCCAGAACGAGCAGGCGCCGGCGGCGCCGGGTTCGGGCGACATGCAGGGCCAGGGCAAGCCGGGCCCCCGGCCGAGTGGTCCCCCAGCGGTCGATCGCGCCCTTGAGCGCGCGATGGACAAGCCCTTGACCGATGACCAGAAGAAGCAGATCGCCGATGCGATGAAGACAATGCACGACGCCATCCAGGCGGCCCATGAGGCCTTCTTCCAGCAGTTGGCCACGATTACGGGGCTTACGGTCGACCAGGTTCGCCAGACGCTGCCGCCGCCTCCGGGTGGTCCGGGCGGTCAGCGTGGTCGGGGTGGTCCGGGCGGGCGCGGCGACGGCCCTCCACTCCCGCCGCCTCCTCCGCCGGGTGGTCCGGGCGGCCCGGGCGGGCGCGGCGACGGTCCTCCGCCCCCGCCGCCTCCATCTTCGCACGGCGCGGCCAAGTGACCGCTGGATTCACGTTGGCGCGGATAGGGCCGTAATGCACAATGACCGGACCGTGGACGAGACAGATCGCAACGACATCGTGGCGGCGAGGTCCGGCGACGAGGCGGCGTTTGCCCGCCTCGTCGGCCGCCATCAGCCGGCCGTCGCCGGCATCCTGTGGCGGTTCACGCGCGAGCCGGCCCGGTTGGAGGAACTGGTGCAGGACGTCTTCGTCGAGGCGTACTTCGGCCTGGACGGATACCGCGGCGAGGCGCCGCTCGAACGCTGGCTGGCCAGGATCGCCACGCGCATCGGCTACCGGTTCTGGAAGAAGCGGGGGCGGCAAGCCCCTGTGCCGCTCGATGGGTTCGATCCCGTCGCCCCCGCCGACGACCTGGACCCTGCGGCGGCCGGCGCCCTGGTCCACGCACTGCTGTCCCGCCTGCCGCCGGCCGAGCGGCTGGTTCTGACGCTCATGTACTTTGACGGTTGCAGCATCGCCGACATTGCCGGGCGGATGGGTTGGAGCCGCGCGATGGTCAAGATGCGGGCCTACCGGGCCCGGCGGCGGCTGAAGGAAATCGCCGGCAAGGAACGCCTGGTGGAGAAAACAGGATGGACGAGTTAGAAGCCGTTGAGCGATTGGTGCGCCAGGCCCGGAAGGAACAGCCGCCGGCCACGGACGCGACCGGCGCGGTGCTGGCGAGACTGGGGACGCCGCGCCGCACCGGACTCCTGCCGCTGTCGCTGGTGGCGGTGGCGGCGTCGCTGGCAGCGGCCGTCGTGCTGGCGCTGGCGATCCAGGTGTGGTCGGCCGGCTCCGACCCGCAGGCTGCCTTTTACTCCGTCGTGGAGGTGACTCAGCCATGACCGACCCGACTGAACAGCCATCGGCCCCTTGCGGCCCGCATACGCTTCCGCCTCGCGGCCCGCGGACATGGGTCATGGTCTTGATGGGCCTGGTGATCGTGGCCAGCGGCGCCGTTATCGGGGCGGGGGTCACGGTCATGGTGCTGAGGAGCGTCGCCTGGGCGCCACCGCCCCCCCTGGGGAAACAGACGGCTGCAAGAATCACGGCGGACCTTAAGGGCCGTTACGGCCTAGACCAGGCGCAGGCCGGTCACGTGCAGGAGATCATGACGCGGCGGTTGGCCGCCATCGAGGCCATTCGCGACGACGCGCACGCCAGAACCCAGGCCGAGCACGAGGGCCTGCGCAGCGAGATGAAGGCGGTCCTTTCGCCGCAGCAGTTTGGGCACTGGGAAGCCAGCTTCGACGCATTACGGCCGCCGGCGTTTCCGCCTCCGCCAGGGCCGCGCGGCAGGCCCCCGGGACAGGGCCGGCCGGGAGACGGTCGTCCGCTGCCGCCGGGTCCGGGGCAGCCGGGTTTCGGTCCGCCCGACGGTCCGCCGCCTTCGCGTGGCGGCCCGCCTCCTGGGCCGCCTCCAGGAATGGAAGGCGGACCAAGGCAACAGCCCTGACGTGATCGAACCTCGAACAGGTGGTCAAGTGATGAAAACGAGGATGACGGTCCTCACACTGGTCGTGAGCTTGTGTGCATCGGTCGCAATGGCGCAGGATCGGCAGCCGGCCCCCCCTTCGCACGGACCGCAGCCCCGCGACAACGCGAAACGGTACTCGATTGAGCAGGCTGTCTCCGATCAGGCGCAGCTCCACACGATCGCCTTCGACGGCCTGGCCTTCCTGACAGGCGACTTCGGTTGCGACACCTTCCTGCCGCCCGGGAAGGTCTCCGACTACTTCGGCTTTCAATACATGCGGGACATCGACGCCAAGGAGGGTGGGCACAACACGTCCTTCCTGACGCGGATCGCCCACAACATGCTGGCCGTCCTGAACGATGACCAGAGGGCGCAGCTCCTGGCCCTGGGCAAGGAGCAGGAAAACGACATCCGGCGGTTCGCCGAGATGCGGCTGCCGC
>JAPLMM010000307.1 GCA_026387035.1 Planctomycetota bacterium | reverse complement strand
GTCTGGGTCGGCATCATCGAAGGCCTGCGCGACGGCATCACGAGTTTCGTCACCATCGCGTCGGGGTTCGTCTCCGACCGTGTCGGCAAGCGAAAAGCGCTCGTCGGCCTGGGCTATGGCATCTCGACGGTCGTCAAGCCGATCCTCGCCCTCGCCGCCGTGCCGTGGCAGGTGGCGGGACTCTTGGGCCTTGAGCGTGTCGGCAAAGGCATCCGCGGCGCCCCGCGTGACGCCCTCGTTGCCGGCTCGGTCTCGGCCGAGCACTACGGCAAGGCCTTCTCGTTCCACCGCATGATGGACCATGCCGGCGCCGCCCTGGGTCAGATCGTTGGCGTCCTCCTGGTCATCTTCCTCTTTCCGTACTTCCGCGACCTGGCGAAGGCCGGCAGCCGGTGGGTCACCAACGCCTCCGACGTTTTCCGGGCGATGTATCTTGTGTCGGCCGTGCCGGCGGTCCTGGCGGTGCTGGCCGTCGTCTTCTTCGTCCGCGAGAAGGCGGCTCCCATCCGGAAGAAAGTCGAGATCAATTTCCGCGCGGCCTACGACCGGCGCTTCTGGTTTCTGCTGGTGGTGATTCTGGTTTTCACGCTCGGCAACTCGTCCGACATGTTCCTCCTCTTGCGCGCGGGGCAACTGCTGGGCTATCCGCTGGACTTCGGGCCGCAGGAACACGAGGCGATGGCCCGCCAGTGGAACTTCCCCTGGCAACTGCCCGCCATGTTCTTCATCCTTTCGATGGCGAAGATGCTGTTCACGCTCCCGGGCGGCTTTCTGGCCGACCGCATCGGCCGTGCGAAAACCCTTGCCCTCGGCTGGGCGGTCTATGCCGGTGTCTATTTCGCGTTCGCTTTCGCGACCGAAGCCTGGCACGCGTGGGTCCTCTTTGTGGCCTACGGTCTGTTCTACGGGTTCACCGAGGGGGTGCAGAAGGCGGTTATTGCCGACTTTGTCCGGCCCGAGGTCCGGGGGGCGGCCTACGGCATGGCGTACTTCTGCGAGGGGATTGCCAAACTCGTCGCCAGCCCCCTCTTTGGGCTTCTCTACGCGCTCTTCGCCACCCGCGAGCATCCGGAATGGGGCGCCCACGTGGCATTCGGTTTCGGGGCGGCCTGTGCGGCCGTCGCGTGCGTTCTCCTGGTCGTTCTCCTCGGCGTGTTCCGCAGGCGCGAGGCGTGATTCTTCTTAGAACGGGTTTCATAACCTATTTTTGCGCGGCGGTTCTCCTGAACCGCCGCGATTTCATCCCGGCGTGCCGGGATTGAGAGGGTGGCGGGTCGGGAGACCCGCCACCCTTTAGTTATGAAACCGGTTCTACGACCACACCCACCACGGCGCGCCGGCGAGTTCCGAGTAAACGACGAGGTCGAAGACCGCGTGCGCCGCAAGCGGTGCAAGCACGTTGCCCGAAAGTTGTCGCAGAGCCCCGAATGCGAGGCCGCCGATGAACGTCGCGGCGACGATGAACTCTAAGTCGATCGTCGCCGCCGCGCCAGGCAGGGCAAAGAGCGCGCTTTTGTAGGCCGTGTGCAGAATCGCCGCACACGCGACCGCCCCCACGGGCCCCAGCCGGCGGACGCGACCCTGGACGTAGCCGCGGTAAAGGATTTCCTCCGCGCTGCCGATGACCGCCGCCACGAGCCCGAAACCCTTGAACGCCTCCGGCAGCGGCGGCGCCCCGATGTGCCAACGGTACCAGCCGCCGAGCGCGAGGCCCAGGGCCGCGCCCAGCACGGCATAGAGGGCCGTTTTTCGCGCGACGGGGGCGAGGCCGAAAAGGACAAGCGGCGAACGTGAGCGTACGACCGCCCGCACGAGCGCCGCAGCCGTCAGGGTAAGCCCCGCCGCCGAAAAGGCAAATGGGACCGAGAGGCTGTGCGCGAAGAGGGCGAACACGACCATGCCGGCACCGGCGACGGCCGCTTCGCCCACGTCCAGCCAGCCGGCGCCCGGTGATTTGTTGAGGAATGTAGCCATCGGCCGACGATTACCCTTAACTAAAGGGTGGCGGCCTTCCTAGGCCGCCACCTGCCTGAAACCGTCCCGCGTCCTTCGCGGCGGCCTGGGAAGGCCGCCGCGCGCTTTTTCAGACAGAGCCTACCCTCGTCGCCGGCGCGAGACGAGCCACGCCCCGGCGGCGACGGGCGCCAAGAGGAGGATCCAGCCCGACCCGAGACACAGCGGTTTTCCGGCCGTGATGAGGCAATCGGGCAGCGCCTTCTGGAGTTCCGCGATCTCGGCTGAACCCTTGAAGGCATCCGGCGGAAGGACGAGGAGCCTCAGGCCCTTCAACTCCTTCAAGTCGGCCAAGTGTTTTTCGCCTTCGAAGGCGGGTTTGATAAGAACGAGGGCCTCGAGGTTCTTGAGGCTCTTGAGGGCGGCGATGTCCTTGACGTTCTCGCACCCGAAGAGTTCCACCGCCTTGAGGGCGGGGTGATCCTTGACGACGGCATC
>JAPLMM010000306.1 GCA_026387035.1 Planctomycetota bacterium | reverse complement strand
ACTTCTCGTCACGTCGAGTCGCCTGCGGCGACCGGCTGGCCGCTTGAACCGGAGAAAGGCATACTGTTTCTTTGTCAAATGCGAGATTTTCCCGCCCCGCCTCAGGCCCTGTAGTGTCATACTACAGGGCAGGCACTCAGGGAGGCCGTTCCCTCCTCCTTCTCTGCGTCCTTTCGGTGGTTTGGCTTTGTGTCGTTGGTCGCCTGCCCGCCGTAGCCCGAAGGGCGGAGGAGGGCTCCCCCCATCCTCCCTTTGCGTGCTTGGCGCCCTTTGCGGTTAAGACACGCTGGGACAACGCGTTACGCGTTGCCTCGGCTGTTTCTTTGTCAAATGCGAGATTTGCCCGCCCAAAACGACTTACGTGCGTCCGCGGGAAGTTATGCACATAAAGGTATGCACATGACATGGATGGAAAGAGTGCGAAATAAGGCCTAAAAACCGGTAAAAAGCGCGCTAAAAACGCGAAAAAAGTCGAAAAAAGCACTAAATCCGCGCTAGCCCATCTTAACATTCGGGGGTGTTTGGGAGAAAAAACCCACCGGACGCTAGCGCCAGGGCCGGTGGCCTGTAAAAATTCGCCCCAAAATACCCCCCAAAACTCCCTCTAAAAAGTTATCCACAATCACGGCCGTTCATAAGTGAAGGGTCAGAAGACCGGCTGGAACGGCGCGGAGGGTCAGGACCGGAGTTCGGCCCCGAGGGCGGAACGGAGGGCGTCGAGGATCCGGGTCTGCATCGTGGCGGCGTCGTCGTGGGTCAGCGTGCCCGACGCCCGCCTGAGGACCAGACGCAGGGCGACGCTCTTCTTGCCCGCGGGCACCTGTTTGCCGCGATAGACGTCCAGCGCCTGGAGGGATTCGACCTCGGCGACGCCGGCCGACGCGACGGCCTTTTCGACGTCCGCCCAGCGGACAGCCTCCTCCACGACGATGGCCAGGTCCCGCGCGATGGCCGGGTACTGGGGCAGGGGCCGATACGCGGGTTCCAGGACGGCGGCCTCGATGAGCCGGCCGAAATGGACCTCCGCGACGGTCGGGGGCTCGTCGAGTTCGAAGGCGGCGGTGGCCTCCTTTGTTGCGGAGCCGACCATGCCGATCGGCTCATTGTCCAAGAGGACCTCGGCGGCCTGGTCTGCCGCGAGGTCGGCATAGCGGTCGGTCGGGACGAAGCGGATGCGGTCGGCGACGCGGAGGCGCTCGAAGAGCGTTTCGAGGGCGCCCTTGACGTTCTCGAATTCCGGCGCGCCGGAACCGGAGGCGAGGGCGAGCATGGCGTCCTCGTGGGGCATTTGGCCGGGCGCGGCGGGGACGAACCGCTTGGCGATCTCGAAGAGCCTGGCGTCCGTCTCGTCGGCGTTCTGGTTGACGCGCAGGGAATCCAGGAGGCCGGGCAGGATGGACTCCCGGAGGGCGAGGGCGGCTCCGCGGAGGGCGAGAGGTTCGGCCTCGACGTCCCGGCGTCGAAAGCGGACGGCCCGGTCGGCGCTCGTGAAGGAGAAGGTGACGGCCTCGAAATAGCCCGCGGCCGTGAGGACCTCGCCGGCGGCCTGGCGGACGCGTTCGGCCGGCGTCGGACCGGCGTAGGCGACGGGGATTTCGCGCGATTCGGGAATCTTCTCGTAGCCGTGGTGGCGGGCGACTTCCTCCACCAGGTCGATTTCGCGTTCGAGGTCGCCCCGGCGGGAGGGGACGCGGACGCGGATGCGTTCGGGCGTCGCCACGAGGACCTCCAGGCCCAGGCGGCGGAGGTACTCGGTGGCGAAGTCGGCGGGGATCGCGAGGCCGAGGACCGTTTCGATGCGGGCGACGCGGAGCGTGAGTTCCAGCGGCTCGGGCAGGGGTCGGCCGGCCGCGACGACGCCGCGGGCGATCTTGCCGCCCGCCGTCTGGTGGATGAGGGCGCATGCCCGCCGGCTGGCCCAATCGGTGCCGCCGGGGTCGACGCGGCGCTCGAAGCGGAAACTGGATTCGCTGGCCAGGGCGAGCAAGCGGCTGGTGGCGCGGATGGAGAGGGGGTCGAAGACGGCGGCTTCCAACAAGATATCGCTCGTCGCGTCGGAGATTTCGGTCTCGGCGCCGCCCATGACGCCGGCGAGGGCGACGGGTCGGCGGGCGTCGGCGATGACGAGGCGCTCGGGCGAGAGGGCGTGCTCCGAATGGTCGATGGCGTGGAAGCGTTCGCCGGCCTTGGCGCGGCGGACGACGATGCGGCCCTCGGTAATCCGGGCGAAGTCGAAGGCGTGCAGCGGCTGGCCGGTCTCCATCATCACGTAGTTGGTGACGTCCACGATGTTGGAGACGGGGCGGATGCCGACCGCTTCGAGGCGCTGGCGGAGCCAGCCGGGACTGGGGCCGACCTTTACGCCCTCGATGAGGCGGGCGGTGTAGAGGGGGCAGAGGTCCGGGGCCTCGATTTCGACGCGGACCTTCTTCTCGCAGGGGGTCGCGGACTCCGCATAGGCGGCGTCGGGGAGGCGGAGTTCGGCGTTCAGGGCGGCGGCGAGTTCGCGGGCGATGCCGACGTGGCCGAGGCAGTCGGGCCGGTTGGCGGTGACCTCAACCACGAGGCGCACGTCGCCGCCGGGGAGGTCCTCGATGGCGTCCACGTTGAGGCCGATGCGCGTGAGGCGTTCGGCGACCTCTTTGGGCGCAAGGTCCGTGGGGACGTACTCGCGGAGCCAGTTGTAACTGACGTTCACGGGCATCCCCTGGCGTTCTTGTGCCGGGCGTGGAAAGGGCGATTATAGGCCGGCGGCGGGTAGCGTCAAGCGAAAG
>JAPLMM010000305.1 GCA_026387035.1 Planctomycetota bacterium | reverse complement strand
GCGACGGGCGGGGCGGCGCCCGCGCGGAGGGTATTCATTTTTTCTCGGACGCGCTGGAGGTCGTCGGGCCTCGGGCGTTCGGAGCGTCCTTCGAGGATTTTGGCGGCCTTTTGCCAGGCGTCGGCGGCGTCCCCGGAGCGGCTGAGGCGCCAATAGGCGTCGCCGAGGTGGTCCCAGATGACGGGGTCGAGTTCGGGGGCGGCGTCCGCCTTCGCCCTTCCGCCGTCGCCCTGCGGGCTATGGCGGACAAGTTGGGCTTCTGCGGACAAGTCGGCGGCGGCCTTGAGTATTTTGAGGGCGTCCTCGAAACTGCCGCGCTTGTAGAACACCCATCCGAGGCTGTCCATGTAGGCGGGGCTCTTCGGATCGCTTTGGAGAGCGAGGCGGATCATTTTTTCGGCGCGGTCGAGGTGGATGCCGCGGTTCGCCCACATATAGCCGAGGTCGTTGTTGGCGGGCGGATGGTCCGGCCGGACCTGGAGGATTTTGGCGAGTTCTTTTTCGGAGGCGTCGGTGTCGGCCATTTCGGAATAGAGTCCGGCGAGGAGGTACCGCAAGTCGAGGTTTTCGGGCTCGGCGGCGAGCATGGCGCGGACCTCGGCGGCGGCGTCGGGGAGGCGGCCCTGGGCGGCCAGCGCGTGGGCGAGCAGGAGGCGAACGTCGTGGGCGTCGGGCTGCTCGGCCAGGAGGGTGCGGGCGATTTGTTCGGCGTCGGCGAAGCGTTTCTGGCGGTAGCGGACCTCGGCGAGGAGGGTCCGCGGGGCCGGGCCTTTCGGGTCGAGGGTGAGGGCCTGATTGACGGCCGTCTCGGCCTTGGCGGCGTCGCCTTGGGCAAGGGCGACGGCTGCCAGTTGGCAATAGGCGCGGACCTCGGTGGGGAAGCGTTCGATGAGGGCGCGGAACTCGGCTTCGGCCTCGTCGAGCCGGCCGAGACGTGCCAGCGCCGCGGCCAGGAAGTAGCGCGTGGGTTTGTCGTCGGGGTCGCCCTGGCGAGCGCGGCGGTACTGTTCGACGGCGTCTTCGGGGCGTCCGAGGCTGTCGAGGATCATGCCCATTTTGCGGTAGAAGATGGGGAGGGCGAGTCCGGCCTGGAGGGCGTCGCGATAGACGGCGAGGGCGTCGTCGAGGCGGTTCTGTTGGATGAGGAGGTCGGCCTTTCGGGAGTAGGCGATGGCGGCGCGGGGTTCGCGGGCGATGGCCTGGGTGTAGAGGCCGACGGCGTCGTCGGTTTTTTTGAGGCGTTCGGCCAGCATGCCCACGAGGACGAACGTGCCGAAAGGTTCCGTTTCCCCGTGGAGAAAGCCCTTGGCTTCCTGATAGACGGCGTCGGGGTCGTCGAGGGAGTCGATGATCTGGGCGCCGCGGACGAGGAGAGCGGATTCGTTTCGTCGTCCGGTCATGGCGGAGGCGAGGGCCTGGAGGGCCTCCAGGGGCCGGCCTTCGCCGAGGCGGAGGTCGGCGAGTTTCAAGGCGGCGGGGACGGCGGCGCCGTCGGCGGAGGCGGCGCCGGCCGACAGTTCGCTGTAGAGGGCGGCGGCCTGGTCCTTTCGGCCGGCCTGTTCGTAGGCGGCGGCGAGTTCGAACGCGAGGGTCCGGTTCTCGGGGCTCGTGCGGCGAAAGGCTTCGAGTTCGGCGATGGCCGCCTCGATCCGGCCCTCGGCGCGGTAGGTCTCGATCAGCCGCTGGTACCCGTCCGCGCCGTCGGGATGGGTCTCGATGAGGCGGTGGGCCATGGTGCGGGAGGCGGCGAAGTCCTGTTTCTGGAGGAAGGCGCGGCAGAGGAGGCCGAGGAGTTCCGTGTTGTTAGGGCGGTCGGCCAGGGCTTTCTCGAACAGGGCGATGGCGAGGTCGTTATCCCCTCGCAGGAGGTAAAGGCGTCCGACGAGTTGTTCGAGTTGGGGGCGTCCCTGGTAGAGGAGATAGATTTCCGGGTAGCGGCGGAAGATGGCCCGCGGCTCCTCGATTTCTGCGAGCAGCGCGGTGTAATGCTCGATGGCGCCGTCGAGGTCGCCGGTTTCCTGGCGGGTGCGCGCCAGGTAGTAGCGCGAGAGGATGTGATGGGGCGAAGCGGGAGGGGCGGCGCGGAGGGATCGGTCGAAGAAGTCGGCGGCCTGGTCGGGGAGATTCAGGCTCCGGGCCACCCGGCCGCGAAGGTAGAGCGTGAAGGCGTTGCCGGGGTCGAGGCGGAGGGCCTGGTCGAGGACGTCGGCGGCGTCGCGGAGATTGCCGGTTTCATAAATCGCGGCGCCGAGGAACTGGCGGATGCGGAGGACGTTCGGGGCGAGGAGCGCGGCTTTCCGGAGGTCGCCGGCCGCCAGGGCGTGCTCGCCCTCGTCCATGTGAGTCCGGCCGCGGGCGTAATACCGGAGCGC
>JAPLMM010000304.1 GCA_026387035.1 Planctomycetota bacterium | reverse complement strand
CCTGAATCGTGTTCAGGATCAGGGGGTCGCACTGCGAGTCGTCCACGACGTCCAGTTGCTTGATGGACGAGTTGCGGATATGCTCCCACTTTTCGCCGACGCGCTCGCCCGCCTCCAGCAGGATCTCGCCCGTCTCCTTCGAGACGACCGGCGAGACGACGTACATGTCCTGGACCGGCGTCCCGCGCTTCTCCTGCGACAGCAAGAGGCGCTTCGTCTCGTAGATGAGGCGGATGATCGTCTCGGTATCCGAGTACTTCGCATCCATTGCCCGCAGAAAAGCCGTCACCGGGATCTTCGAGGACTGGTCGATCCGCATCTGGAGCACGTCTTTCTTCGAGACGTTCGTCTCGATCCACGAACCGCGTTCCGGGATGATTCGGCACGAATGGAGGCGGCGGTCTCCCGCCTCCAGTTCCATCGAGAAGTCCACGCCGGGAGAGCGGTGCAGTTGGCTCACGATCACGCGCTCCGCCCCGTTGATAATGAACTCCCCGCCGCCCATCATGATCGGGATTTCGCCGACGTACACCTCTTCCTCGATCGGCTCGGGATACGCCTGGCCCGACAGGCGGACCGTGATGCGGAACGGCATGCCGTACGTCAGGCGCAGGGCCCGGCACTGGTCCGGGGTGTATCGCGGCCGGCCGAGGCGGTACGATAGGTAGTCCAGACGCATGGACTCATCGTAACTCGTGATCGGGAACACTTCGCGCAGCACCATTTCCAGGCCGCTGTTTCGGCGCTTCGCCGGGGCTGCGGACAGTTGGAGAAACTCCTGGTACTTCCGGGTCTCGATCTCCACCAGGTCGGGGATCGCCAGGATTTCGCTTGCGCGGCCGAAGTATCGTTGTTCCATCGCGATCACCTCGCTAATGGTTCATACTTGCGCGAGAGCGCGCCACTCGGCTCTCGCGCGCCGTTCGAGCCCCGGACGTCAGCCCGCGGGCATCCGATGCTACTCTGCGAAGTAGCGACCCTGCTCTGCGTAGCCCGCTACGCAGGGCGGAGAAGAGAGTGCTACTTCGCTACGAAGCACGAGCGCACCCGGTCAGGTGACCGCCCGCCAGCGGCGGGCGGCTCGTGGGGCGGCGAGCGCCACCTTACTTCAATTCCACCGTGGCGCCGGCTTCTTCCAACTTCTTCTTGATGTCCTCGGCTTCCTGTTTGGAGACGCCTTCGCGGACCGCCTTCGGCGCGCTCTCGACGAGTTCCTTGGCCTCCTTGAGGCCCAGGTTCGTGATGTCCCGAAGGGCCCGCACGACAGGGATCTTCTTGTCGCCGCACGACACCAGGACGACGTCGAAGGCCGTCTTCTCCTCCTCCGCCGGTGCGGCTGCCGCCGCCATCGGCATCGCCACCGCCGCCGGCGCCGCCGCCTTGATCCCGTGCGCCTCTTCCAGGTAGTCGCCCAGTTCCTTGGCCTCGAGCACCGTCAGGCCGACGATCCCGTCGCCGAGTGTCGTCACCTTCTTGCTCCAGGTCCGTTCTGCCGATTCTTGTGCCATGCTTCGTGCCTCCGCTCCTTGTTACTGCTTGCTGGATTCCGTTCCCGTATCCGACGGTTTGTCTTGGCCGGGCGCATCCGCTGCGCTTCCCGGGGGTTCCGTCCCACCGGCTTTTCCGGTTTCCTCTTTCGCAGGTTCGTCCGCGGCCCGGGCCTCCGGTTCGGCGGCCGGGGCGGCGCGCTCCCGGAGTACGCGGACCTGGCCGAGCAGCCGGCCCGCCGGCGCCGTCGCCAGGGCCACGACGCGGCTGGCCTGGCCCAGCACCTTTCCAATCACCTGGGCGATGAGTTCTTCTCGCCCCGGCAGTCGCGCCAGCGCGTCCAGTTCGGCTCCCGACAGCACCTGGCCCGCGCTGTACCCGCCGCGGATCTGGAGTTCCGTCAGCGTCCTGGCTTCCTGGACGATCGTTTTGGCGATCTCGACGAGCCCAGAGCCGCCCCACACCAGCGCGCTCGGGCCCCGCAGCAGGGCCGTCGCCCCTTCGAGGCCCAGCGTCCCCAGCGCCCGTCGGCACAGGCGATTCTTCACCACCATCGCCTGGATGCCTTTGGCGCGGAGCGTGTTGCGCAGCACCGTCATCCGCACCACGTCGATCCCCGACGTGCCGACCACCGCCATCTCCGACACGTCACGGAATCGCTTTTCGTATTCCGCGACGATCATTTCTTTCATTGGACGACTCATCGTTCAGTCTCGCTCTTCGCTTCGCTGTCCGCGCGCCGCCTACACGCCGATGGGCAGCGTCTTCATGTCCATCGGCAGGCCCGGCATCATAGTCGCGCTGAGGGTTGCTTTCTGGAAGTACTGCCCCTTCGCCGACGCCGGCTTGGCGCGGCGAATGTGCTCGATCAGCGTCTCGACGTTCCGCACGATCGCGTCCACCTCGAAACTCATCTTCCCGACGATCGCGTGGATGTTGCCGCCGCTGTCGTTCCGATACTCCAGTTTGCCCGCCTGGTACTCGGCGACAAGTTTCGGCACGTCCGTGCCGACGGTGCCGGCCTTCGGCGTCGGCATCTTGCCCTGCGGGCCGAGCACCCGTCCCAGTTTCGCCACCTTGCTCATCACCTGCGGGTGCGCCACCGCCACGTCGAAATCCATCCACCCGCCCTGGATCTTCTCCACCAGGTCGTCAATCCCCGCCTCGACGGCCCCTGCCTTCTTCGCCTCCTCCACCTGCTCGACCGGGCAGAACGCGATGACTCGCCGGCTCCGGCCCAGACCCGCCGGCAGGCTGATCGAGCCCCGCACGTTCTGGTCCGACTGTTTCGGGTCGATCCCCATCTTCAGATGCAGTTCGACGCTCTGGTCGAACTTGGTCTGCGGCATCTGTTTCAACAGCGCCACCGCGTCCCGCAGCGAATAGGCGTCCTGGGTGACGACGGCCTGGGCGGCTCGAAAACGCTTCCCGTGTTTTGGCATGGTTGCCTCCGTGGTCCAAGCCCCGCCTCATGCGGGTCCCACAAAGGGGGGCGCCGGCCGTCAGGCCTTGTCCGATCGGCCCCCTACGGGGCCGGCGCTCGTCTTAGCCGCAACCTTGGAGCCCGCCGCGACGGTGTCGCTCTCCGACGCCTCAGCGGCGGAAAGCGGAGGAATACCCTCCAGCGACTCCACCACCTCGATCCCCATGCTGCGGGCGGTTCCCTCGACAATTCGCATCGCCGCTTCCACGCTCGATGCGTTCAGGTCGCGGCGTTTCTTCTCCGCAATCTCGCGGACCTGCGCCCAAGTCACTCGGCCGATTTTCGTCTTATTCGGCTCGCCGCTCCCGACGACGATCCCCGCCGCCTGCTTCAGCAGCGACGCCGCTGGCGGGCTCTTCAGAATGAACTCGAACGAACGGTCCTTATACACCGTGATCTCGGCCGGGATTATCATCCCCTGCTGGTCGCGCGTCCGCTCGTTGAACTGCTGAACGAACTGGCCGATGTTCACCCCGTGCTGGCCCAGCGCAGGACCCACCGGCGGGGCCGGTGTCGCCTGCCCGCCCGGGCACTGCAACTTGATCTTCGTCACCACTACCTTCTTCGCCATCGAACGCCTCGCGTTGTCGCCGTCAACTTTCTATACGCGCCCGCCAAGGCGGGCGGCTAACTGTGGCGCGCCGTGCGCCGTTTCGTCGTTTTAATCCGCAATCCGCAATCCGAAATCCGCAATCGTCACACCGGCTCGACTTTCCAGTATTCCAACTCGACGGGGTTCGGCCGGCCGAAAATCTCCACGATCACACGCACCAGGCCCTTGTCCAGCAGCATCTCGTCCACCGTTCCCTCGCGGTCCTCGAACGGCCCATGCTTGATCCGCACCTGGTCGCCCTGGGCGTAATTGACGCGGAGGGTCGGCGTTTCATCGGCCGATCGCTCCACCTCGCCCAGCAGTTTATCCACTTCGTGCGGCTTCATGGCCGTGGGCTTGCCTTCCGTCCCGATGAAGTCGCCCACGCCCGCCGTCTCGCGGATCAGAAACCACAACTTCTCCGGAATGCTCCCGTCCGCTTCGATCTCCATCTGGACGAACACATAGCCGGGGTACAACTTCCGTTCCGCCACACGCCGCCGGCCGCCCTTCATCGTCGAAACCTTCTCCGTCGGCACGACGACCTGCGAGAGCAGGTCCTCCGCGCCCTCCATCTTGACCTTCCGGTCGAGGGTCTCGCGGACCGTCTCTTCCTTGTTTGACTGCACCCGCAGCACGTACCAGTTCTTCGCCATGACGCGCGTCACCACAGCCTCAGGCCGTTCCTAAAGACGTAAATGAAAATCGTGTCCGCCGTGTAGATGAACAGCGCCAGCGCAAACACCGTTATGATCACCACCGCCGTCGAGCCCACCAGTTCCGCCCGGCTCGACCAGGAGACCTTCTTCATCTCCGTCTCGGTGGCCACCAGAAAGTCCACCACGTTCGGCTTATTCACATAAAAGAACACCGCCACGCCCAACACTACAAACACCACCGCCGGGATGCCGTACTCCAGGTATGGCTTGTAGGCGTTCTCCGCCAAGTACCGGCTCAGCAGCGTCCAGAGGTAGTAGCAAAACACGAGGTCCACGAGCGCCGCGGAAACGCCGGTCCCGCCTCGCAGGTAACGTCCCTGACCGCTCTTATACAGTTGAAACCCCACGCCGCCTCTTCCTCGCCGGTCCGCGCCGTCCCGGTCGTGGCAGGGGCGGAGGGACTCGAACCCCCAACATCCGGTTTTGGAGACCGGCGCTCTACCAATTGGAGCTACGCCCCTGCGCCTCCGGAGTCTCGAACCTACTTCTTCCGCTCCCGGTGCTCCGTGTGTTTCCGTTCGCGCGGGCAGTATTTCTTCAGCCGCAACTTCGCTTCGCCGCGCGTCTCCATCTGCGTCCGGTAGTTGCGGGCTCCGCAACTCGTGCATTCCAGCGTCACGTACTCTCGCATCGCACCGTTCCTTAGACGGCAAGGGACGCGCCGGTTCTTCCGCATCCTTCCCGCGGACGACTCGGGCGCCCCTTTCGGGTGCACCGGACAGGCGAACCCAACCTCCGTTTGGCTTCGGACTACTCGATCACCTTCGCCACGACGCCGGCGCCGACCGTCCGCCCGCCTTCACGGATCGCGAACCGCAGGCCAGGCTCCATCGCAATCGGCGTGATCAGCATCGCCTTGATCGTCACGTTGTCGCCGGGCATGCACATCTCCGCGCCGCCCAAGAGCTCGATCGAACCCGTCACGTCCGTCGTCCGGAAATAGAACTGCGGACGGTAGCCGGTGAAGAACGGCGTATGCCGGCCGCCCTCTTCTTTCTTCAACACGTACACCTCGCCCTCGAACACGGTGTGCGGCGTAATGGACCCGGGCGCCGCCAGCACCTGGCCGCGCTCCAGTTCCTCCTTCGCCACACCACGCAACAGCACCCCGATGTTGTCGCCCGCCTGGCCCTGATCCAGCGTCTTGTTGAACATCTCGACGCCCGTCACGGTCGTCTTGCGCGTTTCCCTCAGGCCGACGATCTCCACCTCGTCGCCCACCTTCACCACCCCGCGATCCACGCGGCCCGTGCCGACCGTCCCCCGGCCCTTGATCGAGAAGACGTCCTCGACCGGCATCAGGAACGGCTTCTCGACGTCGCGCTTCGGAACCGGGATGTACTCGTCCATCGCCTTCAAGAGGTCGAGGATCGGCTTGACGCTCGGGTCGTCCAGGCTCGAAGCCTTCATCGCCTGCACCGCCGTCCCCTTAATCACCGGCGTCTCGTCGCCGGGGAACTGGTATTGGTTCAACAGGCCCCGCACATCGTCCTCGATCACGTCCAGCAGTTCGAGGTCTTCCTCCTTCAGCAGGTCCACCTTGTTGATGAAGACGATGATTCGCGGCACGCCCACCTGCCGCGCCAGAAGAATGTGTTCCCGCGTCTGCGGCATCGGGCCGTCGTCCGCCGCCACCACAATGATCGCCCCGTCCATCTGGGCCGCTCCCGTGATCATGTTCTTCACGTAGTCCGCGTGACCCGGGCAGTCCACGTGCGCGTAGTGGCGATTCTCCGTCTGGTATTCCACGTGCGCGGTGGCGATCGTCAGAATCTTCGTCTCGTCGCGGCGGCCCTGCGACTCCGACGCCTTCGCAATGTCGTCGTAGGAGCGGAACTTCGATAGACCCTTCAGTTCCATCACCTTCGTCATCGCTGCCGTCAGCGTCGTCTTCCCATGGTCCACGTGTCCGATCGTGCCCACGTTCACATGGGGCTTCGTTCGTTGGAAGACTTCCTTAGCCATTGGTCCACTCGCCTCCGCTCTAGGTGCTTCTGTCCCGGGATCGCCTCGCGCCCGGCGCGACGCCGACCCCCTACTCTTCTCCACCACCTCGTATCAAATGGAGCTGCTGACGGGATTTGAACCCGTGACCTCGTCCTTACCAAGGACGCGCTCTACCGGCTGAGCTACAGCAGCCTGCCCGTCTGGGGTCGCCCCTTCCGTCAGGGCGCCCGCGCCTTTGACTCGGCCGGCTGGGCTTCTTCGGCAACCGCGTCCCGACTCCGGCACGCTTTGCCACGCAAAACGGCCGGTTCGCTCCGGCTCTGCTCGGAACCGCCGCCCGCAATAGGCGCAGACGCCCTTCCCGAGCCAGATTGCTAATCATACGCCTTCCCAAGAGCCTGTCAAACAAAAAAATCCCCCTTTTTTCCCAGGGAGATTTTTCATCGCCCCCCAGCCTCAGGTCATGGAGCGGGTGATGGGGATCGAACCCACGTACTCGGCTTGGAAGGCCGATGCTCTACCATTGAGCTACACCCGCTTAACAACTGGTAACGCAGTGACGAAGTAACGTAGTGACGCAGGCGACCCTCGCCTCGGTGCTTCCGCCAACACCTCACCCCCTGACCCGCCTCCGTTACTACGTCACTCGCTTCTCTGGTGGGCAGGGGAGGATTCGAACCTCCGTAGGCTAAGCCGGCAGATTTACAGTCTGCTCCCTTTGGCCGCTCGGGCACCTGCCCACAACCCCTAACGCCCCACCTTGAACGCAGTTTACCCGCCGGGGCGGGCGAAAGGTGGGGATATCTTCCCGGCCGTGCTTCCCATTCCGCGTTCCGAGTTCCCCGTTGGATGGAGCCGGCGGGGAGGCTCGAACTCCCAACCCCCGGTTTACAAAACCGGTGCTCTGCCGTTGAGCTACGCCGGCCTCGGTGCCTCACTATACCATCCTCTATCGACCTTTCAACCCCTCCGCCCCAAATTTTCACCGCCCCCTCCCCCACGCCCAAACAAACACCCCGCCGCCCGCGCTCACCGCACTAAACCACGACGCATCAACGTCACTCGATGAAATCCCAACGCCAGAACCCCGTACTCCCGGTTCCGCCCCATGCTCGCCAGCCCTAGTTTCGCTCGCTCCGGCCAACCCGCCCCGCCCACGTCCTTCATCGCGTCCCGGAACTTGTTCTCCGTCTCCGCTGACTTCGCGCACAAGTCGTTGTACTCCTGCGCCTCTTTCTGTTGCCCGCTGTTCAGGCCGCCTTGAGCCGCCGCCGCCTGGTCCAGCACGCTCAGTTTCTCCCGCAACTTCGGCGTCGCCTCGTTCGAGAGGCTCTCCAGACGCTTCGCCGCCGCCCTCACCGCCTCCCGCTCCGCCTCGTACCCCATCTGCGGCGCCAGCACGCGCGCTTCCCGGTACCCCGCCGCCATCTCCTCCAACGCCGCCACCACGTCTGCCGGCGTCGCCGACCGCTTCAGCGCAGACGCCTTCGCCCCCAGTTTCTTCGCCCGCGCCTCTCCCACCGCCGCCAGCGCGTCCATCACCACGTCGTCATGCCCGAGCGTCCGTGGCTTCTCCTCCACGCCCTCCTTCTTCAGCGGCGGATACACGCCCACCGGCGACGCCGCCAGCACCTCCGCCATCGCCTCCGCTCGGATCTGCGCCTCCGACCCCTTCTCCACCAGACCCGCCAGGTCCTTGTATGCTTTCGCCGCCAACGCCCAATCCCCGTTCCGCCGCAGCGCCGTCGCCAATAGGCCCGTTGCCTCCACCTTGACGCCCTTGTCCTTGACGCTCGCGGCAAACGGCCTCGCCGCCTCGATCGCCTCGACGCATCGCCCGCCCGCCAGCAGGCCGCGGATCTCCTCGATCCGCTCTTGCTGCGCCGCCGCCGGCTCCAGTGCCCACGCCCGGCCGACCATCGCCGCCGCCACCAGCGCCACGCTCGCCACGTATCGCATCATCTTCGCCTCCTGAATGTTCTCGCCCGACAGGCGCCCCGCCAACGTGCGATTGCATTATAAACCGCCCCCTGCCCTCCTCAAACCCAATTCCCCGATACGCCGCTCAACCTGCAAATTCCGCTTGCCCCACCCGAGCCGCGCGTTAATATCACCGCAAATGCCCCGCGACAGACCCGGGCAACCAGCCATCCGCGCGAAAGGAGTCCGAATGACGTTCTGGACGCTCACGTTCCGAACCGCAAGCATTCTGACCGTGGCATTGACCTTCGTTGCAGCATTCGCGTCCCCTGCTGCCGCAGCACCGGAAACAGGACCCTCCGCCTCGGACGCCAACCTCATCCTCTGGTATGCCGCTCCCGCACGGGACTGGGAGAAGGAAGCCCTCCCCATCGGCAACGGCCGACTCGGCGGGATGGTCTTCGGCGGCACCGACAAGGAACAGATCCAGTTCAACGAGGACAGTCTCTGGACCGGCGACGAGAACGACACGGGCGCGTACCAGGCCTTCGGCGATATTTTCATCGAGTTCGCCGGACCCGCGTTCGATTCCGGCAAGGACACCTATCGCCGCGAACTCAACATCCGTGATGCCGTCCACCGCATTGGCTACACGGCCGGCGGCATCACATTCCAGCGGGAGTACTTCGCGAGCAACCCCGACCAGGTGATCGTCCTGCGCTTCACCGCAGATAAGCCCGCGAGTTTCTCGGGCCTCGTTCGCCTCACCGACATGCACGACGCGAAAATCACCGCCCACGGGAACCGCCTCATTTCCTCCGGCGCTCTCGCCAACGGCCTTGCCTACGAGGCCCAGGCCCTCGTGCTGAACCAGGGCGGACAACTCGCTGCGGAAGAGAACACCATCAAGTTCTCCAACGCCGACGGCCTGACCGTTCTCCTGGCGGCCGGCACGTCCTACCTCAATCAATACGAAAAGGGATGGCGCGGCGACCACCCGCACGATCGGATCACCCGCCAACTCGATGCCGCCGCCAAGAAACCCTATGAGAAACTCCGTGCCGACCACATCGCCGACTTCCGCAGCCTCTTCGACCGCGTGTCACTCGACCTCGGGTCCTCCGACCCCGCTCAGGCCGCCCTCCCCACCGACCAACGCCTCGACGCTTGCAAGAAAGGCACCGCCGACCCGGCCCTCGAAAGGCTGCTGTTCCAGTTCGGCCGGTATCTCCTCATTTCCTCTTCCCGTCCCGGCACTCTCCCCGCGAACCTCCAGGGACTCTGGAACCACACCAACTCGCCCCCCTGGCGCAGCGACTATCACTCCAACATCAACGTCCAGATGAACTATTGGCCCGCCGAGGTCACCAACCTCGCCGAGTGCCACGAGTCCTTCCTCACCTACATTCACTCTCTGCGCGAGGTGCGCGCCAAGGCCACCCAGAAGTTTTACAAGTGCCGCCGCGGCTGGACCGTCCAAACCGAGAACAACATCTACGGCGGCTCCGGCTGGCGATGGAATCCGCCCGGCAGCGCCTGGTACGGCCAGCACCTCTGGGAGCACTATGCCTTCGGCGGCGACGCCAAGTACCTCAAGACCATCGCCTATCCCATCCTCAAGGAAGTCTGCGAGTTCTGGGAGGACCGCCTCGTCGCCCTGCCCGATGGCACGCTCGTCACGCCCGACGGCTGGTCACCGGAACACGGGCCCGAGGGCCAAGGCGTCTCCTACGACCAGGAAATCGTCTGGGACCTCTTCACCAACTACATCGAAGCCTCCGAGGCCCTCGGCATCGATGCGGACTATCGCAGGAAAGTTGCGTCCTTGCGCGACCGGCTCTTCGTCCCGAAGATCGGCCGATGGGGCCAGTTGCAGGAATGGATGGACGACATCGACGACCCGAAGGATCAGCATCACCACGTCTCGCATCTCTTCGCCCTCCACCCGGGACGCCAGATCTCCCTCTTGACCACCCCCAAACTCGCCGAGGCCGCCAAGGTCTCCCTCAACGCCCGCGGCGACGGCGGCACCGGTTGGAGCAAGGCCTGGAAGATCTCCTTCTGGGCACGCTTCCTCGACGGAAACCACGCTCACGAGATCCTCAGCCAACAACTCAAGGGCAACATCCTCCCGAACCTCTGGGACACCCATCCCCCGTTTCAGATTGACGGCAACTTCGGCTACACGGCCAGCGTCGCCGAGATGCTCCTCCAAAGCCATCTCCGGCAGGATGGCATGTACGTCGTCCACCTCCTGCCCGCCCTGCCGGACGCCTGGCCCACCGGCAGCGTCAAAGGCCTCCGCGCCCGCGGCGGATTCGAAGTGGACGTCGCCTGGAAGGACGGCAAACTGACCGAAGCGGTCCTTCGCTCGAAACTCGGCAACCCCTGCAAGGTCCGCTACGGCGAAAAGGTTGTCGAACTCAAACCGAAGCCTTACGACGCCCGCCGCCTCAACGCCTCGCTTCAGTAATTGGCGGCCGATGGCCCGACCGAAGCACGCCCGTCCCGGGCAGATGTTTCCTTCATGGCGCAGACCCCTATGGGCGCCCCGGCGATGCCATTCCTGCCGTCTCAAAGCCCTGAGCCACTATCCCGGCACGCCGGGAGAGTGGCCCTGTTTGCACCACGCGATCTCGCAAACAAACGCCCCGCTTGTCCTTGTCCATGATGGAACCCCTTTCGGGGCGGGACGCACGCCATTCGAGCCGCGCCCCGTTTACCCGCGCCCGCCCTGCCCGCCCTTGGCCGGCCCAAATCCCAAACTTGCCCCGAGCAAAGCCGATCCCTATGGACCCGTACCTGGGATGTCCTGCCGTGGCCGGTCCTTTGCCCTTCGTCTTTCAATCGAGAATCGGCAATCGAAAATTCGGTGCCCCTTGGCGCCCCTCTTCGGGTTTCGTCATTCCCCCACCGCCTCCCTCTGAAATCTCCAATCTCAAATCCCCGCCCTCACAATCCCGAACCTCGAACCCTTTCCCGCAATCTTAAGTTTCAAGTCTCGCACCCAAGACCCCCCACATCCTGGGCCTTCCACCCAGGCCACCCCCCAGTAATGGGCACACGCTAAAAACACCTGCCACGAGCAAAAATTTTTCCTCTTGACTCCGGATTTCTCTTGACCTAGAATCCCGAATAAGGCATTTTTACGAATCGTAAAAATCATTTTTAAGGCACGGGACGCATGGTTGATCCGAACGAACGCGACTCCAAGGCCCGAAGAATCCGCGAGTACCTCGACCGCGTCGCCCAACTCGAGTCCGTCGGCGACCTGAGGGCCGCCTCCCAACTCGAAACCGTCCCCGATGCCGACGAGGCCGACCGCGCACGCGACCACGCCCTCAACGTCTCCGGCGCCTTGGCCGTCCTCCGTTCCCACCGGCCCCAAAGTCCAGGGACCGCAATCCCCGGGACCGTCGAGCCGCCCCGCCCTCTCTACCGCGCCAGCGAAATCGCCGCCTACTTCGGCCTCTCGCGCCAGACCATCCACAACTACCGCGGCACGCCGTGACTTCGCCGACGCGACGCCGCCGACGCACACGGAACGGGACGAGCGACCCAACTCCGGATGACTCCAACCGTCCCGCCCCGCATCGAACGTGTGGGGGCGAAGGAAACCCGGGCTTCGCCGAACGATCGACCGCCAGGACGCCCGGAACGAGCCGAACGGAAAGTGACCCACAGCAATGAGCCGAACGTCAACCAAACCCGGTAGCGCCAGCGGTTTCCACCCCTCTGTGCCGGCGGCGCTCCGCCCCCCCCAACGCCCCACCCTGAGCCCAGCCGAAGGGACCGCAGTTTACCCGCCGTGGCGGGCGAAAGGTGAGGTACGCCCGCCCGCCCTGCCTTGCGCCATAGGCATCGCGTGCGCCGCCGACCCCGCAACCGCCCACGACTTTGCCGCCTGGCCGACCGGCGCCCCCTCGGCCTTGCCGCGGTCTCGCCAAACGGGCGTGTCGGCCCGGGCGGAAACACCCGTGTTTCCAACGGCCGCCCCTGCCGGCCTCCCGCGGAATGCGTCGCCCAAGCCGCGGGCCTCAACCCCCCGGCCCGCCGCCGGTATCCAGCGC
>JAPLMM010000303.1 GCA_026387035.1 Planctomycetota bacterium | reverse complement strand
CGAACTCGCCGACGCGCCCGTCCGCTGGCACATGATCGGCCGACTCCAACGCAACAAGGTCAAGTACGTCGTTCCCGCCGCCATGATCCACAGCGTCGATTCCGTCCACCTCGCCGAGGAGATCTCGAAGCGTGCCCAGGCCGCCGGCACACGGGCGACGTGCCTTTTGGAGGTGAACGTGAGCGGCGAGGAGGCCAAGGGAGGCGTCGCACCCGCCGAGGCCCCGCGCGTCGCCGACCGCATCGCCGCCCTTCCCGCCCTCGACCTCGTGGGCCTGATGACCATGGCGCCCCTCGCGGACGATCCGGAGACGGTCCGGCCGGTGTTCGCGGCCCTGCGCGAATGCCTCGCGCGCATCAACCGCACGGCGGACCTGCCTGCGGCGCTCACGGAACTCTCGATGGGCATGACGCAGGATTACGAGACGGCCATCGAGGAAGGCGCGACGATCGTCCGCGTCGGCACGGCTTTGTTTCGATAGGCCGTGTTTCAACCGCAAAGAACGCAAAGCACGCAAAGGACAGCAGAGATTGGTGAACGGCAGTAACATTTAGCCGCACCGCTTGTCGAAACGCAGCGGAGACCCGCCGTAGCCCAAAGGGCGAAGGCTGGGCGGGACGAGTTATTCATCACGCGCGGCGAGTAACCTCGCCGGATAAATGTGGGCGCCGTTTGCAGTTCCCCTGTTCTGGCCGTCCTTTGCGCTCTTGGCGCCCTTTGCGGTTAATAAAACGCGTTGCGAATGGGCTTGCACGAATCGCCCGGACGCGGTAAAGTGACGCCCGCAAAAGGAACCGGCGAAAGGCGGTGGCGAAATGACGCGACGACGGCAGACGACCGTAATCGCTTTGCTCGGAATCGTGGGCCTCCTCGGCGTCGCCGTGGTGGCCGTCGCTCAACTCAACCTCCAGGAGGCGCTCCGGCAGTACGAGCAGCGGCTCGCCCAAATCGACAAGAACAACCCGAACGCCCTCTACGACCTGGCGAAGTGGTCCTACCAGAACGGCCTGAAGGACGAGGCCCTGAAACTCGCGATCGAGGCGAACGCCAAGGCCCCCGACGACGTCCGTCCGAAGTTCCTCGCCTGGGCCGTCACGGGAGCCAAACTCACGGGCGAAGAAACGGCCGGCGCGGAAACCCCCGCCGTCCCCACGATCTCGGATGACGAAGTCAAGGCCGTCTTCAAACGAGAGGGCGCGGAGGCGATGAACGGCTTCCGCCGGGTTCAGAGCGCCCTCATCTCCTCCTGCGCCCGAACGGGATGCCACACCGCGGGGAACCCCGATGCACCGTTCGTCCTCATCAGCCTCGGAGCCACCACCGACAAGACGCTCGTCCAGAACTTCCTCGCCATCAACAAGTACCTCGACCGCGAAAAACCCGCCGAGAGCCGGCTCCTCCTCAAGCCCTTCACCGGCGAACGCAAGCACCCGAAAAAGTTCTCCTCCGAGACCGACCCCGTCTTCCGCAGCATCAGCACCTGGATCGACACCCTCAAGACCGAGGGCCAAAGGCTTTGGGACAAGACGACCAAAGAACCCGCACCGGCCCCCTTCGAACAGAAATAGACTCGCCGCACAACGCCGCTTTTTCGAGACCCCCGCGCCTGAGGCGCGGGGGTCTGTCTTTTCCCCTCGCCACCCTGCCAGGGCTACGGCCCCTGCCGTGGCCCGCTGCGGTGAAGGCCGTGCCGCCTGCCCGCCATAGCCCTCTGCTTCGCCCTGCG
>JAPLMM010000302.1 GCA_026387035.1 Planctomycetota bacterium | reverse complement strand
GCCTCGCAGTTCCAGGTGGCGGACGCCCTCGCTCCGGAGCGTTTCGATCTGAAGGCCGAGGTCGGGTCCGATTTCGTCGGCAAATCCGCTGAGGGTGACCATGGCCGATTCCTTCCCTTTCCGAGTTGGGGTCAAAGAGATGCGACTATAGTCGCGGCGGCGGGCGAGTCAACTTGCATTTCCCGGCACGTGGGAAGCGCCCCAGACATCGTGAACCCCTGGTGAAGGGGTTGAGAGGTTTGGGAGCGGTGTGGAAAGAGCCGTTGGAGAGGGTGTTGCGGAACGTCCCGCCGGGGAAGTCCCTCTAGGCCGGCGGGCTGGGGGTCAGCCGCCCCGGCGGCGGCGGCTGATACTGGGCCGGGCAACCACAGGCCGGCCAGTGCCAGAGCCGCCGGGCCGATTCGCTGGAAGGGGTTTACCATACTATCGAGTTTCCTTTTTCTGCCAGACGCAACTGATAGCCCACAATCCGCGATTGTTGCTGTTGGTGTTTGTCGTCTTGATGCGCAGTTCGTTCTTTCCCCGCTTGAGTTGGACCGGGATGCGAACGGATTCCAATCCATTTTCGTGCCGCAGCGTGGCGACTTTTTCTCCGTTCAGCCAAACGATCGCCCAATCGTCCAAGGCAATGCGGAGGACGGCTTCACCCTCCACCTCGCTCTCGATGGTGGTGCGTGCATAGACAGCATGGTTTTTCAGTTCGCGGAAGTAGCGGTTCAGCGAAAGCCATGTGTATTTGCTATCGACCGAGTGAACTCTTACCGACTGCTCGCCCAGTTTCACGACGTCGGGCCAATCACCGGCTGGAGTGTTCTCGACGAATTCCTGCCGGTTGAAGCCTTCCCAAGTGTTGCTGCCGGGAAATGGGTCGGTGAACTGCCACCGCTGCGGCGTCGCGACCTCCGGTGCCTTGCTCCCGAGGACTCGGTAGTAGTAGAGAACGCTCTCCGTGTCGTCGGCCCGGCATCCGGTCGAAAAGGAAATCGACGAGTGGAACGCGATCGGATCGGGGCCGAAGAAGCGGTAAAACACGCCGTCCTGATCCTTGAGACCGCGGTTCTGATGCCACGGACAACCGATCCACGGCGTCTGGCGGTCATTGAAGCCCCAAGTGAATCCGTAGTCGTCCTCCATGTTATGGCCGCGGATGGCATGGGGTTCGGTTTCGCCGTCGATGAGGATCCTCATGCCACCGGTGTGAAACACCAGGTTGCTGTGATCTTTCTGAATCGCCCCCATGAAGAGCCCCGCCACAAACCCACGGCCTTCGGTTTCCAGCATGCTGAAATCATCCCTCGGCACGGCCGGCTTTTTGAGGTTGTATGCCGCATGAAAGCGGAACGGAGTAAGCGGCGTACCTTCCCGATACTGATGCCAGTTGACCATCGTCGTGACGGTTTGATTGTCCGTGGCGTGGATGCGGATCCGGCACGACTTGCTGAACGGGATCGGCATGTAGCAGTTGTATCCTGGATTCCCGGGCATCCCGGGCGCGGGGTTGGGGAGGGTGACAATGCCTGCACTGTTGATGAAGTACGGTTTCAAATCGTGCATGATTCCGTAAAACGGGTTAGCCGGAATGCGGACCTGCGGTTGCTCCGCTCCGTCCACGGTCACCTCGATTTCCAGATTCTGTGCGAACAACTGCCAGATGCTCCGCACGGCCCCCGGCCCTTTCACGTTCAGGATGTCAACGGACTCGCCTTTCTTCAGTGCGGCCTCGGTATTGGTTCGTTGAGTCCTGAACTCGGTTGGCAACTGAATCATCGGAACTGCGGGGTCCGGGAATGTGGAGTGGATGGGACCGGAATTCCCCCCATCTTGAGCAACGGCAAACGAGCCGATGAGCAGCACGGGCACCAGTCGAAGGCAGCGGATGATGCGGGCGCGGAGACACAATGGGGATTTCATTTTGGGATGATTTTCAGGTGAAATGTTCGTTCGGTTTTCCCTGGCCAGGACCAGTTCTTCGTAACCGTTCACGGGGTTTTTACCCTTGTCGTGGCCACCGCAACCCCCACAGCGGTAGCCTGACGAAACTAATCTTCGTTCCTGTTTTGGGTGTTGTCAAGGCGTCTTCCCAAAAATTTCCCGGCACGCGAAGGCGGCCGCGGCCTTGCTTGGCCGCCACAGCGGGAGTATACTGCGTCCGCGCGTCCGGATGGGCGCTTAGCTCAGTTGGCTAGAGCGCCTCCCTTACAAGGAGGAGGTCGGAGGTTCGAGTCCTCCAGCGCCCACCCTGCGTCGCCCGCCAAAGGCGGGCTATGCAGGGTGCCCTCCGTAGTCCCGGCGCGCCGGGACGAAGGAGGGCCACGCACTTAAGGGAACGCCCGTGAAGTACGTCTACCTTCTTGAGAGCGAGTTAGATCCCCACCGGAGATACGTCGGCATTACCGATGATCTGACCCGCCGCCTGAAAGACCACAACTTGGGCAAGTCGCCCCATACCAACAAGTACAGACCGTGGCAGTGCGTTATCGCGGTCCGGTTCCTGAATGCACGGAAGGCTGAGGCGTTCGAGAAATACCTCAAATCCGGCTCGGGGCACGCCTTCGCAAAGAGGCACTTTTGGTAGAGGCGATTTCGCTGACTGGAACGCTTGTTCCACCACGCCGGCTCGCCGCCGATCGCGCCGGGTCGAGCAGGGCGGGGCGGGTCGCGAGACGCCTCTTGCGAGCCCGCGCGAATGCCGCTAGGATACCCCGGTATCAGGTTCCCCTGGAGAAGGAGGTCGGCATGGGCGGATTCTTCGGCGTGGCCTCGAGAACGGATTGCGTGGAGGACCTGTTCTACGGCACGGACTACCACTCGCACCTGGGGACGAAGCGCGGCGGCCTGGCGGCGATTCATTTCGGGGGGTTCACGCGCTTCATCCACGACATCACGAACTCGCAGTTCCGCTCGAAGTTCGAGGACGACATTCGGAAGATGAGCGGGAGCCGTGGCGTCGGCGTCATCAGCGATTTCGAGGACCAGCCGCTCATCATCGGTTCGCACCTCGGCGCCTATGCCATCGTGACGGTGGGCGTCGTGCGGAACGGCGATGCCCTGGCGCAGGAGGCGTTCAAGAGGCGGACCACCCACTTTTCGGAGATGGCCGGCGGAGATGTCAATCCGACGGAACTCGTCGCCACGCTCATCAACCAGGAAGCGACGTTTGAGGCCGGCATCGCGCGGGCCCAGGAGGCCGTCGAGGGGTCCTGTTCGCTCCTGCTCTTGACGAAGGACGGGATGTACGCGGCCCGGGACCGTCTCGGCCGGACGCCCGTCATCATCGGCCGAAAGGACGGAGCGTACGCGGCCACGATGGAAACGTGCGCGTTTCCGAACCTGGGCTACGAGATCGACCGCTATCTCGGTCCGGGCGAGGTCGTGCGGATCACCGAGGAGGGCGCGGAGCAGCGCCGCCCGCCCGGCGGGAAGATGCAGATCTGCGCTTTTCTGTGGGTGTACTACGGGTACCCGGCGTCGAACTACGAGGGGATCAACGTCGAGGTGGTGCGGAACCGGTGCGGGGCGGCGCTGGCGCGGCGCGAGGATCGCGAGGTGGACCTCGTGGCCGGGATTCCGGATTCGGGAACCGGCCACGCCATCGGCTACGCGAACGAGGCCCGCGTGCCGTACCAGCGGCCGTTCGTCAAGTACACCCCGACGTGGGCCCGCAGTTTCATGCCGCAGGACCAGAGAATCCGCGACGTCGTCGCGCGGATGAAACTGATTCCGATCCAGGAACTGATCGAAGGGAAACGGCTCCTGTTCTGCGAGGACTCAATCGTCCGGGGGACGCAACTGAAGGACATCATCGAGCGGCTGTACGACTGCGGCGCGCGGGAGGTGCACATGCGTCCGGCGTGTCCGCCGCTCGTGTACGGCTGCAAGTTTCTGAACTTTTCGCGCTCCCGCAGCGAACTCGACCTGGCCGCCCGGACCGCCATGGTCGCCCTGGAGGGCGCGGCGGACCGGCACGTCGAGGAGTATGCCGACGAGGGCTCGAAGCGGTTTCAGGCCATGGTCGAGGCGGTGCGGAAGCGGCTGAACCTGACGTCGCTTCGCTACCAGAGGCTTGCGGACCTCGTCAAGGCGATCGGCCTGCCGAAAGAGAAACTCTGCACCTATTGCTGGGACGGCGCGGAGGGCTGACGCCGCCGAGCGCCGACGTGAGCCCTACAGGCGCACCGGAATTCCGCGTCCCGCCAGGTACTCTTTCATTTCGCGGATGGTGAACGTTCCGTAGTGGGCGATAGAGGCCACGAGGACGGCGTCGGCGTGGCCGTCGGCGACGGCCTCGTAGAGGTGCTCGAGGGCGCCCGCCCCGCCCGACGCGATGACGGGAACCCGGACGGCATCGGCGATGGCCCGCGTCATCGGAATGTCGTAGCCCGCCTGCGTGCCGTCGGCGTCCATGCTGGTCGGCAGGATGGCGCCGGCCCCGAGGTCCACGACTTTCCTGGCCCATTCGACGGCATCGAGGCCCGTGGCCTCGGTCCCGCCGCGAACGACCACCTCGAAACCGGACGCGACGCCGTCCGAAGCGCGCGTGTCGATGGCGACGACGACCTTCTCGCCGCCGAACTTTTCTGCGGCCTCCTCGACCAAACCCGGATTGCGGACCGCGGCCGTGTTCATCGACACCTTGCTCACGCCGAGGTCGAGAAGCGCCTGGATGTCGGCGACGCTCTGGATGCCGCCGCCCACGGTCAGCGGGATGCGGATGCGCCGGACGGTTCGGCGGACGGCGTCCAGGAGGGTCCGGCGTCCTTCGAGGGTGGCGGTGATGTCGAGGAGGACGAGTTCGTCGGCCCCGGCCTCGCTATAGGCGGCGCCGGCCTCGGCGGGGTCGCCGAGTTCCTTCAGGTCGACGAAGTTGACGCCCTTGACGAGCCGGCCGTTCTTCGTGTCCAGGCAGGGGATGATCCGCCGGTAGTCCATGCGAGGTCCCTTTCCGTTCGATTCGTTGGCGGCTGGACAAGGTAAAGGGCGCGGCGGCTCATGTCAACGGGCCAGGCGGCCGGTCAATATGAAGGGGGCGCCCAACGGCGGAGGGCGCCCAACGGCGGAGGGCGCCCCTCTTGCGGATGATGCGGGTCGGTCCTACTCGGCTTTGGCGGCGTCGAGGGGCTTGATGCGGATGTTGCGGAAGGTAACCCACGCGCCGTGGTCCTGCAGGCCGATGTGGCCCTCGCGTTTGAAGTCCTTGAGGGCCTTGTTGAACTTGTTCGCGGTGCCGTCCGGATTCTTCCGGGCCTCGGTCCACTTGTCGAGGTCCATGTCGATGATCTGTTCGCCGTTCATGACGATGGTGATCTTCGGTCCTTTGCAGGTGATGACGGTGCGATTCCACTCGTTTTCTTTGACCGTGCTCTTGGAGGGGGCGAGGCAGTCGTAGATGGCGCCGCAATCGTGCTTATCGGGGTTCTCCTTGCCCCATGAGTTGATGACCTGGACCTCGATGCCCGTCTGGACGCAGTCCTTGATGTTGTCGGTGCGG
>JAPLMM010000301.1 GCA_026387035.1 Planctomycetota bacterium | reverse complement strand
GCTCATGGCCAGGACGGGATTCGGGTTCTGTAGAGGAAGTGCCGCAAACCGGCGCATCTCCTCCTCGGCCTGCTTGCGCCCGGTGATGTCGTCAAACGTGGTGTAGACCTGACAGGGCTTATCATCGCCCGGCTCAATTTTCGGCACGGCGTTGACGTTGATCCAAACATGCGATTCCGCCCGCGGGTTATAGACGCCCATTACCACATCGCGCACTTCCCGGCCCGTTTGCAGGGCAACCATCGCAGGATGCGTCTGGCCGGGAAAATCGGAGCCATCTTCGTGAATCGCACGCCACCGCGGGTCTATCGAAGTGCGGCCCTGCATCTGGTCAAGCGTCAATCCCAGAATTCGCACGGCAGCAGGATTGGCAGAGATTATCTTGCCGTCTGCGGACTGGTAGACCACTCCTTGCGCCATCGTCTGGAACAGGATCCGGTACTTCTCCTCGCTCTCGGCCAGGACGTGCGCCGCCCGCTGCCGCCGGACGGCGATGCCGATGCTGGCGCCCAATCTCTCCAGAAACCGGACGAGTTCAACCGAGAGAAGCCCGCGTCGGTGGTCGTTCAGTTGCAGGAGGCCGATGATCTCGTTTCCGGACCGTAGCGGAACCAAGGCCACGGACTCGTAGCCTTCGCGGTTGCAGCGGTTGCGGGTGCGGCCCTGGCGATCCTTTTCCGACGTGGAGGCGAGCAGGTCGGTCGTGCTGTTGGTCCAAAAACTCCCCGCCTCCGTGAAGAAAGGCTTGTTCGGGTCGGTCCGCCCCGACAGGACGGTTCCGCACATGCACTCCAGCAGCGGGTTGCCGGCGGGGTCGCGGATGAGCCGGCCTTCCTCATCCCGCAAACAGAGACTATTCTCTTTCATCACAAAGGCGTCGGAGAAACCGTCCTGGACGAAATAGGGGAAATCCCCGTCCTGGCTCAGACGAATCCCGACCGCGTCGAAACCAAGGCGCCCCTTCACCACCAGGAGAATCTCACCGATAGCCGACTCCAAGTCGTTGGGCTGATTGAGGATCTGAAGCACCTCTGCCGCAAGTTCTATGCGGTCCCGAGCGATCTTGCTCTCGGTGCTGACGGTCTGGCGGAGATGGGCGGCTGCGGCGGCCTTGCCTCGGCGCTTCTTGCCGGCGGCACGGGACTTCGGAGGCGCCTTGGGAGTCTTCCTGCCGGCGGACTTCGCCTTTGAGGACGGCTTCGCAGCCACGCTGCGCCCCCTGTTACCGCCAGAGAAAGCGGTGTAAACACCCACCCCTCCGTCCTCATGCGATATGACGTCCGTCAGACTACCCGAAGTCGCAGCGCACGACAAGTCTTTTCTGGCGAGATGTTCGAGATAGGGTGTGCCAGGATTTTCTGGCATGACCCGTTTCCGAAGGTTGGCGCTATCTCGCCAGTGTAGCGCGGGGGTTCATCCCCCGCGGCCTTGGGATATAGGGCGTTTTGCGCGGGGGGTAAACCCCCGCGCTACAAAGAACTAACGTTCGCCAGAAAATCTAGTCACACCCTTCGAGATACAGGCGGCGCCGGGAGGAGCGTCGCACGCCGACCCCGCGGCCGGGCCGGGCGTCACCTCGCCGCCGCCAGGTCCCGGTGATAGTCCTGCAGCGACCGGACCCCGAGCGGTCCGCGCGCCAACTCTTCCAGCCCGACGGTCAGCGCGCCGGCGCCGCTCAGCGTCGTCACGAGCGGCACGCCCAGGCGGACCGCCGCCGCACGGATCGAGACCTCGTCCGGCCGATAGGTCCGCCCGCTCGGCGTATTCACCAGGAAGGCCACTTCCCCGTTTTTCATGAGGTCGATGACGTTCGGCCTCGACCCTTCCTGGACCTTCGGCAATTCCTCGACCTCCAGGCCGCTCGTGCGGAGGACCGCGGCCGTTCCGCTCGTCGCCACCAGGGCGAATCCCAGCCCGGAGAGCCTTTTGGCGATCGAAATGATGTTCCGCTTGTCCCGGTCGTTCACGCTGATGAACACCTTGCCCGACGCCCTCAAGGGGTTCCCGGCTGCGATCTGGCTCTTCGCGAACGCCGCCCCGAACTTCGCGTCCACCCCCATCACCTCGCCCGTCGATTTCATCTCCGGCCCCAGCACCGGGTCCACCCCGGGGAACCGCGACCACGGAAACACCGGCGTCTTGACGGACCAGTATTTCGGGCGGACCTCCTTCGTCACGCCCAGGTCCTCCAGCCGCCGGCCCATAATGACCTTCGTCGCCACCTTTGCCCAGGGGACGCCCGTCGCCTTGGCGACGAACGGCACCGTCCGCGACGC
>JAPLMM010000300.1 GCA_026387035.1 Planctomycetota bacterium | reverse complement strand
CCCCGTTGACCAGGTTCTGCTCATAGGGCAGCAGGAATGGCCTGTCTTCGACGTAGAAGACCGACAATTGACCGCGGGTGCTTCCCGCCACCTCGATGTCCGCGTGAAGACCGTGCGTCAGCCCCTCCGCCGACCTCCCAGAACTGAATTGCCGATCGCCAAGCGTGATGACAGCCACCGCGATTTCGGGATATCCCATTCCCTGGACCAGGTACTCGGCGGTGTTTCGGCATATTTGTTCGACGGAAAGGCCCGCTTGCAAACCGTTCCGCACCCGTTCGAAGCAGGTCAGTTCCTTCACGCGCTCCCGCAGGGCCTTCTTAAGTTCGTATGCGGCGGTCACGTCGTGGAATACCAGCACCGCGCCTCGGATGCGGCCCTGGACATCGCGGATGGGGGCGGCGCTGTCGGCGATCTGGCGCTCGGCGCCGTCGCGCGCGATCAGGGCCGTGTCGTTCGCCAGTGAGACAACTTCGCCAGTTGCTAAAGCCTTGGCCAGGGGATCGGCAACTGGTTCGCGAGTTAGGACGTTGATGATGCGGAAAATCTCGGCAAGCGGTTTGCCGACGGCTTCCGCCAGCGGCCAGCCCGTCAACTGTTCCGCCACCGGGTTCATCCGAACCACCCGGCCGGCGATGTCCGTGGCGATCACTGCGTCCCCGATGGAGTGCAGGGTGATCGACAGGTCTTCCTCGCTCTCGCGCAGCGCCTCCTCGGCCTGCTTCTGGTCATCGATGTCGGTATTCGTGCCGAACCACTTGATCACCCGCCCTTGGCCGTCGTGAATCGCCACCGCGCGGGTCTTGAACCACCGGTAGATGCCGTCCTTTCGGCGAATGCGGAACTCGACGTCGAGAAACGATTCCGAGCCGACCGCGGCATTCCAGGCGGCGATCGTCCGATCGCGGTCGTCCGGGTGCAGTTGCTCCAGCCAGCCCGACCCCAGTTGTTCCGCCTCCGGGATGCCCGTGTACTCCACCCACTGCGGACTGAGATAGTCGCACGGGCCGTCCCCCCGGCACGTCCAGACCAGTTGAGGCAGCGACTCAGCCAACTCGCGGAATCGCCGCTCGCTCTCGCGCAGCGCCGCCTCGGCCCGCCTGCGGTCGGTGATGTCGATCATGATGCCCTGGAGTTGATTCTGATCGTGTTCGTCGCGCCGCACTCGGGTCTCATCCCGCACCCACACCGTCCGGCCATCGCGCGCCATGATGCGGTATTCGGAGACGGAGTTCCGGCCGGCGGCGCCGGTCTGGCAGACCTCGGCCAGCACGCGCTCACGGTCCTCGGGATGGAGTTGTTTCCGCCACAACTCGGGATCGGCCAGCCACTCATCCTGAGAAAAACCGAGCATGGATTGGACTTGCGGGCTGACGTACTTTGTAGAGCCGATTTCATCCGCGGCAGCGACGTAGATGAGTCCCGGGACTTGCTCAACCAGGATTCGATACTTCTCTTCGCTCTCGCGCAGCGCCTCCTCGGCCCGCCTGCGCTCGGTGATGTCCCAGAAGATGCCGAAAACGCCGACGATCTCGCCGGTCCGGTCTCTAACCGGCGTCTTGACCGTGTGAACCCAGACCTCTTGGCCTCCCTGGACGTATTTCTCATCCATCTCGTCGGTCCGGCCCGTCTCCATGATTCT
>JAPLMM010000299.1 GCA_026387035.1 Planctomycetota bacterium | reverse complement strand
TCCTGGGAATCAAACGGGTCCCACCGCTGGCTCGCCACCCAGTGCGCGACGAGTTCGACGCCGACCGCCAGCGAGAACGCCCCGGCCACGATCGCCGCGCCCAACGCAACAGCGTAGGCGACTCCGGCTCGCCGGCGGGAGTCAAACGGGTTTCGTCTCTCTGTCGTCATCCGTCTTCCTGCGTGTCCTTCTTCGCCCGCCGGGCCTGCTCTTTGGGGCAGTACGCGAAGCACCGCCCGCAGGCGAGGCACGTCGCGCGGTCCGGTTCATAGTCGGTCCGCGTTCGGCGGACGGAGAGATGGATGAGTTTCGCGCCCAGGACGAGGCCCACCCAGGCACCGAGCGCTCCGCCGCCCCAGACAAAATCGCCGACGATGCCCGCGGCCTCGCGGTAGAGTTCCTCGGCCGGCCGGCGCGTCGTATAGAACGCATCGCTTGCGTTCGTCGTGCCTTCGACCTTGCCTTCCTGCTCGAGGCGGACCCGGTCGGCCAGGCGCACCGCGTCGTGCATCCAGGCCATCGCCGGACCCGCCCGCGTGCCGAGTCCGACGCCCAGCCCCACGAGGATCGGCAGCGCGACGACCAGCGCCGCGAGCCGGCCTTTACCCGCCGTCCGCGGACCCGTCGGCGGCGGGGCGGGTTTGCGAATCGCCCCGAACGGGCACGCGTCCTCGCACAAGCGGCACTCGACGCACTCGTCCGGCGTGATGGCGACGTGCCAGCGCGACGCCCGCGAGAAGATCCGCAGCACCGCACCGTAAGGGCAGAGGTAGCGGCAATACGGTCGCCCGACGAAAAGGCCGATCACCAGAAAACTCGCCCCAAGAATCAGCATCGTCATGCTGCCGCGCACCGCGTCCATCAGGCTCTCGGAACGGAAGATCGGCACGAGGCGGAAGATCGAGACGAACGGGTCGTATCGGCAGATGACGAACGCGGACCCCGTGGCCGCAAACAACACCGCCGCCCCGAGGTACACATACGCCAGGAGACCCAAGGCGTGCTCGAGCCAGGCCGGCACCTTCACCGGCCGCACCAGCACGACGTCCTGAACGGCCCCGAGGGGACAGACGGCCCCGCAGAACGCTCGCCCGAAAAAGAGCGCGGCGACGAGCGGCAGGAGGAAGAACGCGAGCACGGCCAGGGGGATGGCGTAGGTGGAATCCCCGAGCGCGAGCGCGACGTTCTGAATCCCGCCGATCGGGCACACGCACCCGCCGCGCCAGAAACCGAAGTACGCGAGCGCGCCGAGCATCACGACGAAAATCCACGCTCGCGACCGAACCCTGAGTGCCAGCCACGACGCCAGGGCCAGCGCGACGGCCAGCACCGCAACGTCCACATAATCGAACGCGTCGGCGCGCGGCTCAGGGTTCTCGACCGTCGGCCGCTCGTACCCGCTCTCAAATTGCGCCGGGGGTGGCTGCGCACCGCGCTCCGCCGCCGGCAGGGCGGCGGATACGGTGAGAAGGGCGAGGACGGCCAGCAGGACGCGGCGCTTCAACGCTTGGTATCCTTGCCTTTCAGGAGGTAGGGTTTGTCGGCGGGCACGCGAGTGTACGCGCCCGACGGGCACGCCGCCGCTATCGAGCACTCGTTGCAGTTCAGGCACCGGTCGTGCCGAACCTGGAGAAACAGCGACCCGTTGCCGTGCAGCGTGCATCCCTTGACGCACTTGCCGCAACCGATGCACAGAGGCTCGTCAATCGTGTACTCGTAGAGCGGCCCCTCGATCCACCGCCGCTTGATCGCTCCCGTCGGGCACAACTGGCTCTCCGCGCCCGCCACGTCCAGGGTGCGCGGCGGCTCGACGCCCGGCTGAAAGTGGCCGAAGCACAATTCGCAATATCCACACAGCATGAAGGCGTGGACGCACTTGACGGCCGAGGGCTCCAGGACGCAGTACGTCGCGCAGTTGCCGCACTGGATGCACTTCGCGGGGTCAATTTGCCAGACCGTGTCTCCGCGCCGCGTGCGGCCGGCGAGCGCGGCGGCCGTCCCGGCGACGGCCACGAGGCCCGTTCCCATGCCGAGGCGCCGCAGGAGTTCGCGGCGCGACAGTCCCTTTTCCTCTTTCGCCATTGTCAGAACCTGTCGGAGGTTTGCCTCGCCTGTTCCGCCTGCGGCAGCCGGCATTTCTCGCGGGCCGGGCACCGGCGGCAGGCTTCTGCAATCGTGCATTTCCCCTCGGCATCAAGCGGCTCTTCGCGCCGCGCCATGGTCGCCGCCATCAGCCCGAGCGCCCCCAGCGCGGGATACCGCACGGCGTCCCGCAGAAAGGCGCGCCTGCCTTCGTCGCATCCGTCTTGCCTGCGCATCGCCCTACTCCTTTCGCTCCGGTTCGGA
>JAPLMM010000298.1 GCA_026387035.1 Planctomycetota bacterium | reverse complement strand
ACCTCGGCGAACTCTGGGGCGACGAGGCGGGGTATCTGGCGGGGCCCGAGGGCTTCGACCGATATGTGCGCCTCTTCCGGACGCCGGCGGGATGGACGATCCTTCTGCATCCGCCGCGGATGGTCTGATTCGCAGTCGCGTGGAGACGAACGATGGCCTGGAGCGACCGGTGGCCCCCCGCAAAGGGCGACGCGCTGGATGCGGACCTTGTGATCAACGAGGTCCGCGCGGCCCTCGCGGAACGCGAGGCTTTGGTCCCGGCGGGCTTCGTGCCGTCGGCGTTCAATCGCTGGGACCCCCTGGTCGGCGAGCCGGAAGGGAAAACCGGCGGGCAGCCCAACCGGACGATGGCCAACTTCCAGCACCAGATCGAACAGATGCTGCTCCTGGCCTGGCCGTACCGCTGGTGGGACCCGAACCGGGAGGCGCTTTACGGCTTGGCCAACCTCTGCCAGGACGCCTTCGGGAAAAACAACTGGACGCATGACCTGACAGATGTGAGCGCCCCCTGGACGCCGGCGGCCGCGGCGTTCTTCGACGAACTTTACAGGGCGATCAATCGGCTGGACCGCGTGCGGATTCTGCCGACGGTCTCGGAGGCCGCCCGGCGCGATAGCGTGTACCGGCTGATGTTCGGCATCAGCGATTGGCCGCAGGACCGCGCCGACACCTTCGCCCTTTTCGACGGCCAGGACGACGGCGTCGCGTCGGGCCTCGCCTACGACGTCGGCATG
Organism: Planctomycetota bacterium; assembly: GCA_026387035.1. Taxonomy (NCBI): domain Bacteria; kingdom Pseudomonadati; phylum Planctomycetota; species Planctomycetota bacterium. Next base: position 3,066 of record JAPLMM010000298.1, on the reverse strand, counting down.
GGCGGCGAGGTGTACGACGACTCTTTCAGCCAGCAATGGTTCCTGGAGTCGCGCGAGTTTCGGATGACGTTTGCCACGGCCGCGCTCGCCGGCTGCCAGGTCCGGCAGGCCCGGCTGGACTTCACGACCGAGGCGCCGTCCGGCTCGGCGGACTACTCGGACACGTTTACCGCCGAGGTGGTGGACGGCGAGGGCGATCCCCTCGACACGTTTGTGAGCGACGACTACGGCCCGAAAGCGATTCTCATCCCTGCCGTCGCCATCAACACCGGCGGTGACACGGTCCTCATGGTCCGTTCGGCGCGGCCAGACTCGTTCGACCGGCCGGAGTGGGATCCGTCCGGGCCGGATTATACGAGCACGTACCGCGAAGGGCTGGCGGTAGCCGGCCCCGTGAGGCTCATCGTGGAGGTGGACTTTGAGTACGGCGGATAGATTTGCGTCCGGCCGGGGGCCGTACGTCACCCGGGAAGTGTGCGAGACGCTTCATGCGGAGCAGCGCGAGGCCAACCGCCGCACGTGGGATGAACTGCGCGGCCTGAGGCGCCTGGTCATCCTGCTGGTGGTGGGCGGGCAGTTGTTCTCGGGCGGCGTCAACCTGGCGGGTCTGGGGTACTGGCTTCGGGCGCACGAGGCGGGCCCCCATCCCGGAACGGTCGAGATGGTGGAAGCTGTGCGCGGCGAGGTCCGCGAGGACTTGCGGGACCTTCGGCGCGAAGTGAAGAACCTGGTGGCCACGTTGATGGCGCCCCGCGATGGTACGAACCCGCGAGCCCTGTCAGACGAAGGAGGAAATCCATGAGCCGTGTCTTGAGAATCGGCGCTGTTGTTGCACTGTTCTCGGCACTCCTGTCGGTTTCGGGTTGTGCCCCGCAGGCGCTCGAGCAGTGCCAGCGTCTCCAGTTGGCCGCCATGCACCAGTACCGCGATGAGATGGCGGCGTACCACGCGAAGGCAAGCGCGCAGTTACTCGCCGAAAAGCGGGCGCGGTTGGATGTGGCGGTCGAGGCGTCGCTTTCGCAGGCGGCCGACGGCGGGGGGCGCGTGCCCCTGGCGACGGTGATGGAAAAGGTGCGGAAGCGCGCCGCCTTGGAGGACGAGGTGCGGGCGAACCTGGCGCACCTCGACGTGGAGTTCGGTCAGCGCCAGGCGGCGTTCGGCCGGGCGATCGAACTCGGGGAGGAAGCCCTGGACCTTGTGGCGGAATACGGGCGCCTGGCGGCGCTCGTGAGGGGCCTGTTCGTCCGCGAGCCGGAGGCCGAGCAGGCGATGGGTGAGTACGCGGCGCAAAGGAGTGAGAGCGATGGCGGAAGCGGAAGCGAAATTGGGACAGGCGGCGATTGAGTTTCTGGAAGCGGCCGGCGAGGCCGCCGAGGAAACGGCGCGCACCGCCGACCGGGCCGACCCTCTCGACGAGGTTGAAACGGACGTTTTCAGTCTGGGCGAGTTCGAACCGGTCGTGGACGCGCGCGACTTGGTGGAACTGAAGCGGCGCCTGCGCCAGGAGCGCCTGCTGCCGGCGACGCTGGTGGAACTCGTGGGCCTGGCGCGCCAGGTGGCGACGGCGCTCCTGGAAGGCTGAGCGAAGGGCAGGCCGTGAAAGGCTCGCCCGCGGGAACAGCGAAGGAGAAGCAAGTCATGGCGGAACTGCTGAAATCGAAGAAGATGATTCTGAGCCTGCTGGGCATTGCGGCCGTCGTGGGTCTCGTCCTGGCGGGGCGCGACCTGGAAACGATCAAATGGGTCGGCGGGTTCATCGCCGGCATGGTGGCCAGCCTGAACCTCGGCCAGGGCCTTGCCGACGGCCTCTCCGAGGGCCGTACCAGCGCGACTTCTTCAGAAAGACCTTGACGCGGGCCCATTTATAGGGTATATTTGAGATACATGAGGGGCGATTAGGGAGACTTTAGGCTCTGCCGAGCCGGTTCGAGGGTGGTTTTTTTGGCTTGTTTTTAACTTGACGGACCATCGTCCCTCGGCGACACTCGGTATCTAGGCTTGTTTGTCTGTGCCAAAGGGGTAAAGATTCGGATCTGGATGCCCGATATTAAGAAAGGGTGCGTCATGCCAGATGGTTACGGTAGCGTCGCCGCGGAGGCCGCCGAATTTTTCGGTGGTCCAGATGGCATCCGGCAAATTGTTCGAAATGCGGTGAACCCCGCTTGCGCGGATGCCGGCTTCTCCCCCGAGAAATTAGCCGAGATGGTTGGGCTGCCAAAGCCAGATGTGGTTAAGGCCCTAAACGGCTCCCCTAAGTTCCTGACTGAACGGATGGCGCTGCGCCTCATGGCGCTGCTGGGCATTTCGCTTGACGATGTCCTTCCGGGCGCTTGCCTGCTGAAGGCTGACCTCAACGATTGGAACGACAAGCGTATCGCAATGCGCAACGGTTGCATCGCCACCGCCGGTTCGGCCAACGATGACGTCGAGATCAATGCGAAACTTTTTATTCGTCTCCAAGCCATGTCCACGCTGGGTTAAGTGCCCAATTTTTTTCTTGCTTCTTGATCTGTCATTCGGTAAATTCCAAACAAGATGCCTTAGGTCTACTTTGCGCAAGGAGGCGTGCTTATGAGTGATAAGCACCGGTTCCGCACGAAGCAAGCCCAGGAGCTTCACGAAAAAAAGGCGATCTTGTTGCTTAAGCGGGTCTTGACCCGGTGGTTTGACCTAATAACAGCGGAAGACCTTCCGGCGAAGGCTCTTGCTCAGGCAGTAAGCCGTGCCGGAGTTGCTCCCGGGTTATGCAACTTGTTTGAGCATTGTGCGTCAAATGATGTCGAGGATCCTCGTAGGCAGTGTGAAATAGTGATCAGCAGACTCGTGGGAAAGCAGTTGGATAAAGGTGTACCTGCATCGTGGTTGTGGCAACACGGGCCTGAAGGTAAGTATCCGAGAATCGTTATTGATGAGAAGGCTATGGAAACTGGCCTTTCGCAGGTTTCATGCGGCGCGGGTGGCGGTGGAGAAGAGTTGTGCGAGGGTTCCGGCCATTTCGCGTAAGCCCCTGCGCCGGGGGGCACAGGCGAAAATGGTTTGCCGGATCGTTTCCTCGCGGACGGCGGC
>JAPLMM010000297.1 GCA_026387035.1 Planctomycetota bacterium | reverse complement strand
ACTATCGATCGCAGCAACCTGAACGATCACCCGGCCGGCCTGACCCGTTCCTACAAACTGGCTTGCATCTCGGGATCCTATGCGGAGTAACCGATGAAGGCTTTTCATCACAGACCGGGCTTCACCTTGCCGGAAATACTCCTGGCGATGGCCCTTATGGCCCTGATCATGGCCGCCGCCGCCGCCGCCATCCATGCCGCCAACACCTCGTACACCTACAACTCCGAGAAAACGGAACTGGTGTCCAAGGCGTGCGGCGTATTGGACCGGATCGCCCGCGACATCCGCCGGGCCACGGACTTTGAAATCCTGGACGACGAAATCCTGGTCGACGTGCAAAGCCTTCGCATCATGCTGCCTGATGGCACGCGGCATACTTATACATGGGATGGCACGGACCGCGGCGACATCACGTTTGTGAAGACCGAAAGCGACAACAGCGACAGCGATCCCGAGCGATTAATAAAGGGAGACGTAACGTCTTTCGCCCCCGAGCAACCCGCCGGCAGCCAGTCTTGCCACGTCCAGGTTTCGCTGAAGGGAGACTATGCCGCGGTCAGTAAAAACATCACGGTCACGCCGCGCAAGGTTCTATTCTGACCGCTGCGAAATGCGTTAGAACTGCCGGAGAAACCGCAAGTCGTTCTCAAACAAGAGGCGGATGTCCGTGATGCCGTATTTCAGCATCGCCGGACGCTCGATGCCGAATCCGAATGCGAACCCCGTCACCTCCTCGGCGTCGTAGCCGACCGCCTCGAACACATTCGGGTCCACCATGCCGCAGCCCCCGATCTCCATCCAGCCGGTCCGCTTGCAGGCGGGGCACCCCTTCCCCGCGCACAGCAGGCAGGAGACGTAGAGTTCGGCGCTCGGCTCGGTGAACGGGAAGTAACTCGGCAGGAAGCGCGTCCGGACGTCCGGCCCGAAGAACGCCCGCGCGAACATCGAAAGGACGCCCTTCAGGTCCGCGAACGTGACGCCCTGCTCCACCCACAGCCCTTCGAGTTGGTGGAACATGTTGGAGTGGCCGGCGTCCACCGTCTCCGGCCGATAGACGCGCCCCGGGGCGATGATCCGGACGGGCGGCGGACGATTCTCCATCACGCGGATCTGGACCGTGGACGTTTGGGTCCTCAGGAGCAGCCGGTCGTCAAGGTAGTAATTGTCCAGCGGGTCGCGGGCCGGATGTTCCGGCGGAATGTTGAGGGCGACGAAGTTGTGCCACTCGTCCTCGACCTCGGGCCCCTCGACGACCTCGAACCCCAGACGCCCGAAAATCTCAATCATCTCGCGCGCCGCCCGCGTGATCGGGTGCACTCGCCCGAGCGCCGGTTGCCGGCCGGGCATCGTGACGTCCACCGCCGGCCGGGCCTTGGCCGGAGCGACCAGCGCGGCCTTGCGTTCGGCCAGGCGCGCGGTCACCTCGGTCTTCAGGGCGTTGACCGCCTGGCCGAACGCCCCGCGTTCCTCGGCGGGAACCGTGGGGATGGACCGCAGGAGAGCCGTGACCTGTCCGGACTTGCGCCCCAGCCATTCGATGCGCAAGGCTTCGAGGGCTTGGCTGTCGGCGGCGGCCGAGATCTGCCTCAAGGCCTCGCGGCGAAGGGTCTCGACGTGGTCGAGACGGCTCATGTCAGGTCTCCAGAGCGGCGCGAGCCTCGGCGACGACGGCGTCGAACGCTTTCGGGTCGTTCAGCGCAAGGTCCGCGAGGACCTTTCGGTCGAGCGTGACGCCCGCCTTCTTCAGACCTCCGACGAAATGGCTGTAGGAGATCTGGCGCTGCCGGCAGGCGGCACTGATGCGCGTAATCCAGAGCCGGCGGAAGTTGCGCTTCTTGGTCCGCCGGTCGCGAAAGGCGAACTGGTCGCCCTTCATGACCGATTGCTTGGCGACGCGACGGAGTTTTCCACGGGCGCCGTAGTACCCTTTAGCCCGCTTCAAGAGGCGCTTGGTCGATTGCCTCCGGGCCGATCCTTTTCGTGTGCGTGTCATGTCGTTTCTCCTCGTGGCGCGCGGGCGTCAGCCGCCGATTAGGCGCGTGTAAATCTTGACCTGTCCCTTGTCGACGACGGCTTTTCGGCGAAGTTGCCGCTTGCGCTTGCTGCGCTTTCCGCTCATCAGGTGGCCGCGGTTGGCGCGCCGGCGCGTGACTTTACCCCGCCGCGTGAGCTTCATGCGCTTCCGGATGCCCTTGTGGCTTTTCATCTTCGGCATAACGGTCCCTTTCGCTGGACGGCGTTTTCCCTTGCGGCCGGGGCGCTTCCGGCCTCGATATCCGATGTTTTCAGTTCCACTCGGCCGGCGCTCAAGACGATTTCTTGGGCGTCAGGATCAGGATCATGCGTCGGCCCATGCGGTCCGGTCCGCGTTCGACCTTGGCGACGTCGGCGAGTTGCTCGACGAACGCCTGCATGTTCTGCGTTGCGAACTCCAGGTGCGCCATCTCGCGCCCGCGGAACAGCATGTTCACGGTGACCTTGTCGCCGTTCTCCAAAAACTCCCGCGTCCGCCGGATCTTCACGTCCCGGTCGTGGGCCTCGGTCTTCGGGCGGATCCGGATCTCCTTCATGTGGACTTCGTGGTGCTTGCCCTTGGCCGTCCGTTTGGACTGACGGTACTTGAACTTGCCGTAGTCCATGATCCGGCACACGGGCGGCCGCGCCTCCGGCGCGACCTCCACGAGGTCCAGGCCCGCCTCCTCTGCGCGGCGCACGGCGTCGTCCCGTTCCAGGACACCTAACTGTTCGCCATTTTCTCCAATAACCCGCAGCGGCGAAACTCGGATCTGCTCGTTGATCCGCTGCCTGAAGTCCTTCAAGCGGTTCTCCTTATCCTAGGACCGGGTTCCTTGCGTGCCGTCTATCTCAACCCCGGCGCGCCGGGGCCGTCGGCCTCAGCCGGCGCTCGCGGATTTCGTTTTGTGCCCGCCCGATGAACGCCTCGACCGTCTCGCCGCCCAGGTCGCCCAGCGCCTTCGAGCGGACAGCGACGGTTTCGGCGGTCGCCTCCTTCTCACCCACGACCAGCATGTAGGGGATCCGCCGGCCGATGGCCGACCGGATTTTCGCGCCGACCTTGTCGCTCGAGAGATCGGCCTCAGCCCGGAAACCGGTTTGCCGGAGGCGCTCGAGCACCCGGCCGGCGTAGGCGTCAAACCGTTCGCTGACCGGCAGGACGACGGCCTGGAGCGGTGCGAGCCAGAGCGGGAAATCGCCCCCGTAGTGCTCGATGAGGATGCCCAGGAACCGCTCGATGCTGCCGAGAATCGCGCGGTGGATCATCGCCGGCCGGTGCTCGCGATTGTCGGACCCGGTGTAAGTGAGGTCGAACCGTTCAGGCATGGCGAGGTCCACCTGGATCGTTCCGCACTGCCACGACCGCCCGAGGCAGTCGCGGATGTGGTAATCGATCTTCGGTGCGTAGAAGGCCCCTTCCCCCTCGTTCACCTTGTAAGTCATGCTGCGGGCCTCAAGCGCGCCGCGGAGCGCCCCTGTGGCATGTTCCCACATCTCATCGGTGCCGATGCAGTGCTCCGGCCGCGTCGAGAGTTCCACCCGCACGTCCTCAAACCCGAACGTCCGGTACACCCGGTCCACCAGGCGGATGACGCCGATCACCTCGTCCCGCAACTGGTCCGGCAGGCAGAAGATGTGGGCGTCGTCCTGGGTGAACTGGCGGACGCGCAGCAGGCCGTGGAGCACGCCGGCCAGTTCGTGACGGTGGACCATGCCC
>JAPLMM010000296.1 GCA_026387035.1 Planctomycetota bacterium | reverse complement strand
GAGGTCGCCCTCGTCCAGGGAGGGGAGGAACTGCTCGCTCATCGCGTCGCCCGCCGGGCCCGCTTTGACCATCATCATGACCTTGCGGGGCTGCTGGAGGGCCGCGCAGCACCCCTTCGGGTCGTAGGTGGCGTGGATGTTTTTGCCGGCGGCGGGGCCCTCGACAAAGTCCTTCGTCTTCGATCCGGTGCGGTTTAAAACCGCCACCGAAAAGCCCTTACTCTCCATGTTCAGGACGAGGTTCTGGCCCATGACGGCCAGCCCGGCGAGCCCGATCTGCTGCCTGGCCATTTGTGCTGCCTCCCGTCAGTTTGGGTTTCCAGAATCAAGGCAGGCATTTTACCAGGGAAGCCGGACGTGTCAAGGCGACGTGCCCGGCCGGCGAATCTCAGCCTTTGCACCCCGGGGGGTCTTCTCGGTATACTGGACCCGCCGACCGGCGAACGGGGAGCCGTCCATGCTTGCAGCCGCGACAGGCGAATTGAACCTCGTGATTCCGCTCTGGGGCAGCGTCCTTGTGGCGCTGGTGGGCGTGGTCTATCTGGTTTTCGGCAGCCGTTGGCCGAGGCTCTTCGACGTCCTCAGCATGACGGTCCTGGGATGCACGGCGGGCCTCCAGGTTTCGCAATGGGTTCCCGTCTGGCAGCCGCTCGTCATCATCGCGGGAGGCATCGCGCTGGGGAGTCTGACGGCGTTCTTCCGCACCGTCGCCCATGCTGTGCTCGCGGGATTGGTGTTGGCGGCAATCTTCGCGCACTTGGCCGCCTTGGCCTTGGGGCCTGGAGGATTCGCCTCGTATCTCGTCTTCGCGGTCCCCGACAGCAGTTACTCGATGCAGGTGAGCGGCCCGAACCTCGGCGAGGACGCGGTGCTGGCGGCCTGCCTCGTGGGGCTGGCGCTGGGGGCCGGTGTGGCCGTCACCCGGTTCGGTTTTAGCGAGCGGCTGGTCACGAGCGCCCAGGGCGCCGCGCTTCTGGTTCTGGCGGCCATCCACATTGCCGGGCTCTATCGCGAAACGGCGTCGCCCTCGCTCGCGCAAACGTTTCCGCTGACGCTGGCGGCCGGGTGGGTGTGTCTCGTGGGAATCGGACTGGCGGCCCAGCGCGCCGTGGCCAGCCCGGTCAGCGAAAAGGAACCGCCGGTCGAGGTCCGGCCGCGCAGCGGACGGCGCCCCGAGGGGTGAACCCATGCTTGCCGAAAACGCCGTGCACTCCGCCTGGGTGGGCGCTCCCGACGCCGTCGATGCCTCCGTCCAGGCCTTTCCGGAGTTTCTCGCCGGGATTCCGATCTGGCAACTGGTCTTCTTCGTCGTCCTTGGCTTGGTCAGCCTCCTGTACGGGCTGAAACTTTTTAAGGGGATGGTGGTCATCTACGCGGCGATGGCGGGAGTCGTGGCGGGCGTCGCGGCCGCGATCCGGTTCGGGGCGCCGGAACTTCTCGGAGCCGTCGTCGGTGCGGTCGTTTTTGCCGCGATCGCCTGGCCGCTTCTAAAGGTCGCGGTCAGCGTATTCGGCGGGATCGCCGGCGGCCTGCTCGGAGCGATGTGCGCCCTCTGGCTGAATGACCCCGTGTACGTTCTCATCGCGGGCTTGGTCGGCCTTGTGCTCGGATTCGTCCTGGGGTTTCTCCTCTTTCGCGGCGTCATCGTCTTCACCACGGCCGTGCTCGGGGCGCTGCTTGTCATCCTGGGGATTGTGGGGCTCGTGATGGCGGTCCCGAGCGCGCGCGAGGCGGTCATCGCGGGCGTCCAGGCACATCGCCATTGGCTGCCCGTGCTCGTGGGCGTGCCGGCGGCGATTGGGGCTGTCTACCAGGCGGTCCAGACGCGGACGGAGGGGACAGGGAAGGGGGAAAAATAGGCGGTCAGGCGTACTCCCCGGCGGCAGCGGGTGTCGCCATGTCGGAACCAATGAGAAATACGGATTTTTTTGACAGGATAGACTGGATGTGCTAGACTGTTCGTTCGAAATCAGGGAACCTCCCAGAGACAAAGGAGATGGCCATGTCATGGAAGCCGACTCGCAGGACATTCCTGAAGACTACGATGGCGGGGGGAGTGATTTACCTGGCTGCGGCCGGGTGCGAATTGCCCGCCACGCGCACTGGCCGCCTGGACCTCGTGAGTCCGGGTTGCCGGAAGTCCAAGGTTCGTGTGGCCAAGGTTTACCTGGGCAAACCCAAGGGGCTCTGGCCCACGCCCCTGCTCGACCTTAAGGAGGAGATGGCCCGGTACGAAACCCTGTTTGCCGCCATGAAGGGTCAACTGGCGGACGTGGACTTCGTCGTCAACGAACTGGTCACGGCGCCCGAGCAGGTCGGGGCGCTCAAGGACAAACTGGCCGGCGCCGACGGCATCCTGACGATTCACCTCTCCATGGGCATTGTGCCGATCCTCAAGGAAGTTCTGAGTGTCGGTCGGCCGACGGTCCTCTTTGCCGCGCCGTACTCCGGGCATGAGTGGACTGGCTTCGGCGCCCTGTGGAAGCAGAAGGAGGGATCGCTCCTGGAGTGCCTGCTGACGAGCGACACCGCCCAGTTGGCCGCCGCCATCCGCCCCTTCCGCGCCATCCACCACCTGCGCGAGGCCCGCATCCTGAACGTAACCACGCGCAACTTCGACGCCTACGCTGCGGCGGTTAAGCAGAAGTTCGGCACGGAGATCGTCCGCGTCAAAAAGGACAGCGTGTTGGCTGCCTACAACGCCGTGCCCGACGCTGCGGCGGAAGCGGAGGCCCAACGCTGGATCCGCGGGGCCGAAAAGGTTGTCGAGCCCTCCCGCGACGAGATCTTCAGGTCCTGCAAACTGGCGCTTGCCCTCGAGAAGATCATGAATGACGAGGGTGGCACGGTCATGACGATTGACTGTTACGGCAGCATGTGGCGGCAACTGCCGGCGTATCCGTGCATCAGCCACGCGCGCCTCAACAGCATGGGCCTCGGCGGCGTGTGCGAGTCGGACCTCCAGTCCTGCACGACGCATGTCCTGCTCCAGGCCCTCTCCGGCAAGCCCGGCTTCGTGAGCGACCCCACGATGGATTTGTCCACTCCCGGCATCATCTTGGCCCACTGCATGGGTTCGCCCGGCATGGATGGGCCGGATAAGCCCTTCGCCCCTTACCGGCTGCGCTCCGTGATGGAGCGGCAGGAGGGAGCCGTTCCGCAGGTCCGCATGCGCCTCGGCGAGAAGGTGACGCAGGCGGAACTCATCGGCACCGACCGCCTCATCTTCTTCACAGGCATGATCCTCGACACGCCCGACCTGCCGCGCGGGTGCCGGTCCAAAATCACCGTCAAGGTGGACGGCGACCCGGAGAAACTCTGGCAGAATTGGTCGCACGGGCTTCATCGCGTGACGTGCTACGGCAACCTGCGGGAGGACCTCCGCCGCTTCTGCCGCTTCACGTCCGTCGAACTGATTGACGAGGCGGCGGACCCGCCTGCGCCGAAGGCGTAAACACGGAATCCCGGGAAGCGCCTCGGCGCGGAAGGGCTACGCGAACTCCTTGGTGGCATCCGTGTTGCCGTACGAACCGATCCAGACGTCCTTCAGGTGAAGTTCCACTTCGGGCGACCCGTGAAAGTCCGAGACGTGGCAGGTGAATGCCACGCCGCACGAGCCGGCCCGCGTGAGGGCGTCCACCAAGTCGCCCATGTTCCAGCCGAGCACGCGGCGCGCCCGGCCGGCCTGCGTCAGGTGCATTTCCAGGTGGCTGCCCCGCCGGCCGAGGCGGCGCGCCGAACCGACCAGCCGCAGGTGCTTCGCCGCAAAGACAGGCCGCGGGTTTCCCGATCCGAACGGCCCGAAACGCTCGAGCGTCCGGGCGGTCGCCAGGTCGAGGTCCGCCAGGTCCGCCTCGGCATCCACGAGGACCTGCGGCGCCAGGTCGTCCGGCGTAAGGCGTTCGCGCGCCCAAGCGAGGAAGGCCTCGCGGAAGGCGGGGACGTCGGCGGCGGCGAGTTGGAGCCCCGCGGCCATCGCGTGGCCGCCGAACGTCCGCAGGTGCGTCGCGCACGCCGCAATGCCTTCGAACAGGTTGAACCGGGGGATGCTGCGGCCGGAGCCTTGGGCGTCCGGGCCGTCCACGGCGATGAGGACCGTCGGCCGCCAGTACCGTTCCACGAGGCGCGAGGCGACGATGCCGATGACGCCAGCGTGCCAGCCCTCGGCCGCCAGGACGATCGCCGCGTCGCGCTCGGGCGCGAAGGTCTCGGCGATCTGGGCCTCGGCCTGGTCGAGGATTCCCTTTTCGGTTTCCTGGCGCTGCCGATTCAGGCGGTCGAGCCCCTGGGCAATCGCCAGGGCGGCCTCGGGCCCCGCCGTGGTCAGGAGTTCGACGGCCTCGGCGGCGCTGCCCATCCGGCCAGCGGCATTCAGGCGCGGGGCCAGCATGAAACCGACGTGCCCGGCATCGAGGCGCTTGTCCTCGAGCCCGGCGACCTGGAGGAGGGCGGCGATTCCCGGCAGTCGGCTGGCGGCCAGTGCCCGCAGACCGAAACTCGCCAGGACGTGGTTTTCCCCGATCAGAGGCACGACGTCGGCGATGGTGCCGAGGGCCGCCAGACCCGTCGCGGCGATGAGAAACGCGCGGAACTCGTCGCTCACCCGGTCGCGCCGGCTCAGGCGCTGGCCGAGCGCCCACGCCAGTTTCAGCGCCAGCCCCGCACCCGAAAGTTCCCGAAACGGGTAAACCGACCCGGGCAGTTTCGGGTCCACCACGACGAGCGCCTCCGGGACGCGGCCGGGGTCCGGCTCGTGATGGTCGGTGATGATGGTGTCGAGGCCGAGGCCCTTGGCCTTTGCCACCTCGTCGGCGCTCGTGATGCCGCAGTCCACGGTCACGAGGACGCGGGCGCCCTCGGCGGCGAGGCGCTCGATGGCCTCGCCGTTCAGCCCGTAGCCTTCTTCGAGACGGTGCGGGATGTAAACGCGGACGTTGGCGTCGGCCAGGCGCAGCGCGTGCCAGAGGATTGCCGAGGCCGTAATGCCGTCGGCGTCGTAGTCGCCGTAGATGACGATGGGCTCGCCGTCGCGGGCGGCTTGGGCGAGACGGTCGGCGGCCGCCAGCAGCGCGGGCTCCGCCTCCGGAGGATGAAGTTGCGAAAGGTCGGGGGCGAGAAACTCCCGCGCGGCCTTGGGGTCCGCGAGGTTGCGATTTGCGAGGACCGCCGCCACGAGAGGCGGGACGCCGAGGTCCCGGGCCAGCAGGTCGGCCTCGGGCGCCGGCGGGCGGATCGTCCACGGTTTAGCCATCGCGGCCACCCTCGTCAGGGGTGTCGAAACCGATGCGGCGAAGGAAAGCATCAGATTCGCGCCAAAGGCCGAGACGCTGAATGTGATGGTGCAGGGCGTCGAGAAGCGCGCGGTTCCCCAAGTGGTCCCTCGCGCGCGGGTTGACGTGGTGAAAGTCAGCCTGATTCGTCACGCCGCCCCGGAACCCCATTCGCACGAGGGCCTGGGGAAACTCGAAGAACCCCCGGGGCCAGGCCCTTGCCGGACGGCCCAGGCCCGATGACCATCACGGCGAGGTCTGCACGGCGGGCCCAGAGAAAGGCGTTGCCCTCAACCAGGATGTTGGCGCCCCGGGGCAGGGCGGTCAGGAGCGTGTCGAGTCCCGCCTCCAGGCCGCGCGCTTCGGCTAGGAGCACCGCCGTGGAGACGGCGCCGGCATCGTGGAGCCGGCGGACCTCGGCATCGTCGGCGTCCATGACGACCCGGGATCCTTCGTCGCCGATGCGAGCGGCGTCGGCGTCGGGGATCTCGTCGGCCACGCGCACGCGGGCGGCATGCCAGCCCTCCAGCCGTGCGAGCAGAAACTCGGCGACGGCCGTCTTCCCGATTCCGCGCGCGATGCCGGCAATGCAGACAATAGCCATAGGAACCCCGCAGAATGTCACGACCGCGGCATTGTAACACGGGGCGGCGGGTCGGGAAAGACAAGACCACGTTTCTCTTTCACGTGCTGGACAAGGCCATGCCGGTCGCGTAGAGTAGAGGGTGTGTTGGGGTCGGTCGAGGCACGCGAGCGATGATCACCGTTACGAACCAAGTCCTCGAGCGGATGGTGGAGGCGATCGTGCGCGAAGTAGACCCGGAGCAGATCTATCTCTTCGGTTCCTATGCGCGCGGAGAGACCGGCCCGGACAGCGACGTGGACTTTCTCGTGGTTGAGCGTGAGCCATTCGGTCCCCAGCGCAGCCGGCTGGGCGAGATCACGCGGGTGCGTCGCGCCCTTTCCGCGTTTCGGGTTGCCAAGGACATACTCGTTTTCAGCGCGGAGGAGTTCGCTTACTGGAAGGACTCTCTGAATCACATCATTGCACGATGCCTTCGCGAGGGGCGGCTGCTGTATGAACGACCGTGAACACGCCGCAAGGATGCTGACGCGGGCGAGTGAAGACTTGGCCATCCTTGAGGAAATGCGGAATGCAATGCTGGTCAGACAGGAACGCGTGGAAAGGAGTGAGCGTGTATGGATGCTGAGGCACAGGCTGAGCTGCTAAGAATCGCCGGGCTGGGTCCAGCGGAGATTGGGGCGAGTGAGGAGAACGTCAAACAGAAGGTGGTTGTGCCCCTTCTGGAACTGCTCGGCCACAGAAAAGAGAACCTGCAATTCGAGTACCGTACACGCAGCGGTGGAAAGATTGACATATTCATTAAGGATGTTCCCCACGACTGTAAGGTGCTTGTTGATACGAAGAACTACGACGAGAGGCTAGACGAATATGTTGATCAAATCAGGGGTTACACATTTGATGAGAACCCGCTTCTCGCCGTCTTGGCGAACGGGGTCGAGATGAGGATCTATAGTCCGCTGCCCGGTGTTGCCTTTGAGAAATCGCTCTTGTACGTCATCAAGAGGGCTGAATTCTCGAAGGAAGGGCCGTGGGCTGTATTGCTTGGCCTCCTTGGTGCAGAGAGTCTGAGTAGTCGAGAGGTGCACACAAAACTGGCCGAGCGCGAGAAGGAGATCAAGAAGGCAATCTCGGACGAAGAGGAACTGCGGCACCAAGCCCGCGCAGAACTCGAGGGCATCAAGAGCGATGTTGACGCCAAGCAGGAGGAGTTGGAGCAAAAGCAAAAGGAGTTGGAGAAACTGAGGGCCAAGGCTGTGCAAGTGGAAGAGGAATTGCACGAGCAGATTGCCCGTGTTTGGGAGAAATTGGGTCTGCCTCTCGAGGGGCAGGCGTCTACTGAGGGGATTCGGGTGGAAGGAGAACAAGCAGGACGCGGCGGCAAAGCCAAAAAGGTTCGGCTCAAAGAACTGGTGGACCGCGGCCTAATCAGAGATGGCGAGAGCGTGTTTTTGTACTATCAGGGCCGGGGACGCATTGGAAAGGAGCAAGCTAAGGTTGTGGCTGCTGAGAACAAACTCAAGTACGGTCGGGACGGTCAGCACTACTCCGTTTCGGACTTGGCCGCACAACTCCTTAGGAAACACGGTGTCATAACTCATAAGTACCCCGTGCAGGGTCCCCTCTATTGGCAGACGGAGATGGGGAAGACGCTGAACGAACTTAATGAGCAAATCCGGCAGACGCGCGGCGACCGGGGCTGACGGGCGTGGCGCGTCACGGAGTTCCGGAGATGCAATACTTATCTCCGGCGCGCGGGCGGCGGTCCTATTTGAAATACCCCACGCCGCGCTGGAAGATCGCCAGGCCGTCGCCGGCC
>JAPLMM010000295.1 GCA_026387035.1 Planctomycetota bacterium | reverse complement strand
CCCGGACCCGTCGAGCGAACCGTTTTGCACCATCGGGGGCAACCTCGGCAACAACTCTTCCGGGTCGCGCGGCATGCGGTACGGCTCAATGAAGGAATACGAGGCGTACCTGGACGTGGTGCTCGCGGACGGGTCCGAGGTGCGGCTGGAACCGGTGGCGCTGGAGGACGGGCGATTGCGGGAGGCCGAGTCGCGCGGCGACCTGTTTGGAAAAATCGTGGCGGGAACGCACCGGCTCGTGGCCGAGCACGCCGACCTCATCCGCCGATACGAGCCGCACACGAGCAAGAACAGCGCCGGCTACAACCTCTTCGAGGCCGTGCGCGACGGGAGGCTGGACCTGGCGCGCCTCGTCGGGGGTTCCGACGGGACGCTGGCCGTCATCCTCGAGGCGGGCTTGCGCGTCGTGCCGAAACCGCGCGAGCGAGCCAGCGTGCTCCTCTGGTTCACGGACCTGGAGAAGGCGGGCGAAGCGGTCCATCACATTCTGCTTCTCGGGCCGAGCGCGTGTGAGATCATGGAGCGGCACTTTCTGGACATCGTCCGCGCGGAGGGGATTATCTCGGAGAAGTTCCTGCCGAAAGAGGCCGACACGGTCCTATTGGTGGAGCAACTCTCCGACAGCCGGGCCGAGAACGAAGCCTTCATCGCCGGCGTTCGCCGCCTCGTGGTGGATGAACTGGGGCTGGCGTTCGGGGCCGTCGACGCTTACGACCCGCAGGAGCAGGAAAATCTTTGGCAGGTGCGCAAGCGCGCCGTCCAGATCCTCCAGCGCCTGCCGGGACCGCGCCGCGTGCTGCCGTTCATCGAGGACATCACGGTCCCGCCCGACAAACTCGTGGCGTTCATCCGGGGCTTGCGCGAGGTGCTCAATCGCAGCGGGGCCGAGGCCGCCGTCTATGGGCACGCGGGCGACTCGAACCTGCACGCCCGGCCGATGCTGGATACGCGAGTCGCGGCGGACGTGGAGCGGATGCGGGCGATTGCCGACGGCGTGGCGCGCCTGACGATTGACCTGGGCGGAACCATCTCGTGCGAGCACGGCGACGGCCTGACGCGAAGCGCGTACCTCTGCCTCCAGTTCGGGCCGCTCTACGACGTCATGCGCGACCTGAAATGCCTCTGGGACCCGAAGGGGATTTTGAATCCCGGCAAGATTATCACCGACGAGCGCAAAATCCACCTTGAGGACTTGCGCCTGGAACCGGGCTGGTCGCGCCGGCCGACCGGCGAAGCCTTCGACCGCGAGCCGTGGGCGGGCGAACTCGAGCGGTGCCACGGGTGCGGCACGTGCCGGGCGTATTGCCCCGTGTACCTGGTGACGCGCGACGAAGTGGCGAGCCCGCGCGCCAAGGCGAACCTCCTGCGGGAAGCGATTGCGGGCAACCTCGGGCTCGCGGCCCTCGACGAGGAGCGGATGCGGGCCGTCGCCGACCTCTGCTACAACTGCAAGACGTGCCTTGTGGAGTGCCCGAGTGGCGTCGACGTTCCCGGCCTGGTCCTGAGGCACAAGGAGCACCTGGCGGAGCGGGGCGGCCTGGGGTTTTGCGACCGCCTGATGGGGAAGGTGCGGCTGATGGGGCGCGTCGGCAGCGCGATGGCGCCGGTGGCGAACTTTTTCCTCCGGCGGGGCGCGGTGCGCTGGATGATGGAGAAGGCGGGCGGCATCGGTCGGCGGGCGGCGATGCCGGCGTTCTCGCGCGGCGGCGTCAAAGAAGGAACCGCGGTCGGGCCGGACGGCGATCCCGTTCGCAAGGTCGCGTATTTTGCCGGCTGCTTCGAACTGTTCAACGAACCGGCGAGCGGGCGCGCGGCCGTGGCCGTGCTCGAGGCCCTCGGATGCGAGGTTCTGATTTCCGAGCAGCGGTGCTGCGGCATCGTGAAGATATCGGCCGGCGACGCCGAGGCGGCCGCGAAGGACCGCGAGTTTAACCTTGCGGTACTCGCGCCCCTGGCGGAGGCGGGATACACCATCGTGAGCGGATGCCCGTCCTGCGTCCTGGTGCTCGCGGAAGACTATCCGGAGATGGTGCCGGGAGACGCGCGGGCGCGCCTCGTCGCCGAGCACACGCGGGACATTCATGACCTCGTGGAAGAAATTGCGGGCGATGCCTTTTCGCGCGGCGGGTCGGACCTGTCCGCCGTAGCCTCGGCGAAGGCGGGAGACCCGCCGCGCAAGGGCTTGTGGCAGGGCCGGCGCCTCGCGTACCACGCCCCGTGCCATCTGCGCGCGGCGGGAAGGGGAGAGCAGCCGAAACGCCTGCTGGAGCGGTTGCTGGGGATACGGTTTGCGGTGACGAACATGACGTGCTGCGGGATGGGCGGGACGTTCGGCGTCAAGGCGAAGAACGCGGACCTTTCGGAGGCCATCGCGGAGGCGGTCGTCGAGCGGATTCGCGCCTCCGGGGCCGAGGCCGTGGTGACGAGTTGCGGCATGTGCCGGACGCAACTGGCGCACGGCACGGGCCTCGTGGTCTATCATCCGATGGAACTTCTCGCCGCGGCACTCCAAAGCAGTCCAACAGAACCGGTCCGAGTGTCGGAGTAAAAGTTTCAGGTTGTCTTACAAGCCAAACGGGCGGAGGCCAGCGGCCGCAGGCCCGCCGGCGCAGGCTGTCGCCGCTACGAGGAACTCTCGCCACTGTCGCGGCGGCTGGATGCCGTCGGGCGGAAAGGCGGCGCGCGGATTGACGGCGGTTGTGCGTTTCCCGTCCTCGGAATACACGGTGAGCCGCTCGACGTATCCGTCCTCATTACCGAGGTTGTGCGGCTCGTCGTAGGCAACAGGCGGGTCGGTCTTCAGCCACGCCAGAAGGAAGTAACGCAATTCCTCGACCTCGTCGGGCGAGAGGGTCCTCCACGGCCGGCTATTCAGAAGGGCCACGACCTTCTCTTCCTCATGTGGAAGCATGGGGTCGGGCGCGCTGGCCGACTGGCGCAGACCGCGGATGCGCCTGCCCGTGAGGTCGATTTCAAAAGCGTGAACCGATGTGAAGGTAAAGTCTGCCCCTGGGCTCACGCCGGACCAAGCGTAGTAGAAGACTCGTTGCGGGGCCGCAGCGCTATCGGGCCCAAGCGGGGCACTGGAGCACCCGCTGGTGACGAGGAGAACCATTGCTGCAAGGAGCGATGGGCGTAGCATCGGAGGGCCCTTAACGAGGTCCGGGTTACCTGCTCCCTAATGATTGGACGCAACCCGACCGCAGCGGTTCCATCCTGCCCCGCGGTCCAGGGCACCGGCCTGTAGTCCGTCAGCCGATGAAACTTCTGGCGGATGCGCTGGCGGTGTCTGCCTCCGCAAATCGGCCGACGTGAGGGGCGGTCGCGTCATCCGAACATTTCCGTCCATGTGTTTTCGTAGCGTCCCAGGCCGATGCGCGAGTGGTTGCCGAGCATGTTCTTGTGGTGTCCCGGGCTGTGGAACCATTGCAGGTTGGTTTCAGGTCCTGTGCGTGCGCCGGCGGCGATGTTCTCGGCATGGGCGGTGGTGCCGAACCGCTTGGCGCGGTCCCAGGGCGTGGCCTTGCCCGGAACCGGCGAGTCGTGGCTGAAAAACTTTTTCTCGACCATGTCCTTGGAATGGTCGCGTCCGGCTTCGCAGAGTTTGACGTCGATCCGGAGGGGCTTCAAGCCCAGGAGGAGCCGGACGCGGTTGAGGTCGCGTATGCCGTTGGCCTCCTCGAAATCAATCTGGGGCTCGAGGGCGACGTTGGCGATGAGGGCCTCGCGGTCGGCATCGCTCGTGGCGAGGGTGAGGGCGGTCGCGAGCATCTCGTCGGCCGCCAGGACGTGCTCGAATGGCGGGGCTTCCTGCGGTCCGCCTTCGCGCCGGGGTCCGTGCTTGGCGACGTAATCGGCGGCGCGGAACCAGTGCCCGCCGAGTTCCACGAGTTCGTCGCGCTGCGTCTTCAGCGACGGAGCGGCGGCCAGGACGTCCTTCGGGTCGATCCACAGCAGTTCGTTCAATTTTGCCATCGCGGGGTCGCCCTTGGCGACGATTTCTTCCTTCGAGAGGTCGGCCTTTCGACCGAGGGCGAGGACGGTTCCCCGCAGCGTGTCCACTTCGTTCGGGTTGCGGTCGGTGAACCGCTGGCGGAGGACGTCGCGCGCGGCCTTGAAGAAGTCGGCCCGGTAGCGCGTCTGGAGGGGGACGAATTCCTTGTTGATGAGGCCGAGCAACTGGGCCGGCGCCGGGCCGCCGATCGCCAGGATTCCGCCGACGGCCTCGGCGCGCTTGTCGGGTTCCGCCTTGGCCCGTCGGAAGACGTTCAAGAGGTCGGTGACCTGGCGGCGCTGGTCGGCGGTCAGCGTCGGCGTGGGATCGGCGGCCTGCAAGGGCGTCTGGATGGTCGTCGCCGCGAGAAGCACGAGGGCAACCAGAGAATTTCTCGTCATGGAATGTTTTCCGGCGCGCGAACGATGAAGCCCTTCGGCCGTTGCAGGTCGCCTAGTGATGCGACGGCTCGCCGAGGATCTGGATGAGTTGCTCGTACTTCTCGTCCCGCAGTTCCGGCGTCTTGGCTTCGAGGCAGAGGCGCAGGAGCGGCTCGGTGTTCGAGGGGCGGCAGTTGAACCACCAGTCCGCATATTCAACCGTGACGCCGTCGAGAAAATCCACCTTGCCGTCCGAGAATGTCCGCGCGAGGCGTTTGATCAAGCCCGCCTTGTCCCGGACCTCGAAGTTGACCTCGCCGGTCGTCGAGTAGCGGCGCAGCGGTTTGACGAGTTCGCTGAAGGTCTGCTCGGGATGGGACGAGAGGACCGTCAGGACCTTTAGCAGCGTAATGACGGCGTTGTCGCAGAAGTAGTTGTCGCGGTAGTAGGAATGTCCCGACAGTTCCCCCCCGAACGGGGCGTTCGTCTCGCGCATGGCGGCCTTGAGGAAACTGTGGCCGACGCGTTCGCGTCTCGGCACGCCGCCGTGGGACAAGATCTCCTCGCGCAGGGCCCAACTGGACCTGAGGTCGTAGACGATCGTCGCGCCCCGCTCCCGGGCCAGGACGCCGGGCGCCAGCAGGGCCGTGATGAGGTCGTTCGAGACCCCCTCGCCGTTCTCGTCCACGAAACCGACGCGGTCGGCGTCGCCGTCGAAGCACGCGCCGAGGGCGGCCCCGGAGGCGCGGAGGCGGGCTTTCAGTTCCTCGAGGTTCGCTTCCTTCAGGGGATTCGGTTCGTGCTTGAATCGGCCGGCGCGCTCGTAGTTGAGGCCCTCGACCTGGAGGTTGTACTCCCTCAGGAGGCTGGGCGTCCATTTTGACGCCATGCCGTTCGAGGTGTCGACGACGATCTTCATCGGACGGATTTCGCCGGCGAACTTTTTCAGGTGCAGCAGGTACGCGCTGGAGATGTCGTACATGCGGAGAGGTCCGGATGCGGGCTTGTCGGTGTTGGCCGTCTGTGCGACGATCTCCTTAATCTTTTCGAGACCCGACCCGATGCCGACGGGGATGGCCCCCGGCCCCGTGATCTTGAATCCGTTGTACGTGACGGGGTTGTGGCTGGCGGTGACCATGACGCCGCCGAGCGCCGCTAGGCTGCCGACCGCGAAGTAAACGGCGGGGGTTTCCACCTCGCCGATGACGCACGCCCCGACGCCGGCCGCACGGATTCCTTCGGCCACAGCGCGGGCCAGGTCCCCGCTCGTCGGCCGCATGTCGTGCCCGACGACGACCTCCTGCGCTTTGGGCTTGAACCGTGCTTCTGGCTCGAGGCGCTCCAGCAGGTGCGTGGCCGTGCCGAAGCCCACTTTCCATGCGAGGGTCTTCGTGATCTGGCTGTCCACCAGGCCGCGAATGTCGTACGCCTTGAAGATCTTGTCGAGGTCCATGCCGGACTCGACCGGCGGAGGCGGAGGCTGGTCGGCCACGTCGCGCCACTTGCAGGTCTTGCATTTGGGAAAATGGCGGGAGCGTCGTCCGCGGCAAATGGCCTCCGTGATCGGATACTTCTCGTCGGGGCAGCGGCGCGATTCGGATGGGTCGATGGACACGGCCTTCTCCCTGGGCTACAGGTGGAACTTCGGGCTCTGTCCGAGGAACTCCCTCGGGTTGTGCCAGACGACGCGCTCGATGACGCTTTCGGGCATGGCCATTTCGTGCATCACGCCGATCGTCGTGGGGACGGCGAGGGCGTCGCTCGCTTCCCAGTCGGCCGAGGAATTGAGCAGCATCCGCTCGGGGCCGTAGTCGCGGAGGATGACGGCGGCCTCTTCGGGCGTGAGTTTGCCCGGGTAAACCGTCAGTCCGGTCCAGCATCCGGTCGCGCGGGCGGTCTCGATCGTCTCCGCGGTGCAGTGGTCGACGACGCACAGATGCCGCGGCGGGTCCGTTTCGCGGATGACGTCGGCGATGATCTCCGTGCCGCGCGCCTTCTCGGCCGCGTGCGGCGTGTGGATGATGCAGAGGACCTTGCGTTCGGCGGCCATCCGGAGTTGCCGGCGGAACATCCGGATTTCGTTCTCGGTGTTCTTGTTGAGGCCGATTTCGCCGATGCCGAGGCACGTCGGCCGCGCCAGGTACGGATCGATTGCGGCGAGGACCTTTTCGGTCAGTTCGACGTTCTCGCTTTCCTTCGGGTTGACCGCGAGGACGCAGTAGTGCCGGATGCCGCGCTTCGCCGCCCGCTGCGGCTCGAAGGTCGTCATGTGATTGAAGTAGTCGAGGTGGCTCTCGGGATACAACCGGTCGGTGCCGGGCCAGAACGCGGGCTCGCAGACGGCGACGATGCCCGCGGCGGCCATCACCAGGTAATCGTCGGTGGTCCGGCTCAGCATGTGAATGTGGGGGTCGATGATCCGCATCGGCGTCTCCGGTTCGTTTGGTGAATGCGTATCCTTGGGTCCGGGCTGCGGAAATGATAAGAGGCGGTGGCGCCGAAATCAAGAACAGACCCTTGCCGTGGCACGCCCGGGGTGGTACAATGCCACCAGTAACGGCGGCAAGGACAAGCCGCCGGGGACCTCGTTAAGGAGAGCGGCGATGTGCAAAACGTGCGGTTGCAAGGACAAGAAGAAACCGAAGCCCAAGAAGTAGGCGAAATCGAGAGTTTTTCCCCTGAGAACGCCCGTCCGCGGGCGTTCTCTTTTCCGGTCTTGGGGCGCCTTGACTTTCCCGGCCGTCGAGGCGAACAATAAAGCGGAAAGAAGGAGAGCGGCGCGGAAAGCGGTCGAGCCGAGAGAAACATTCAGGTCAGCAAGGCGCTGTCCTATCCCCCC
>JAPLMM010000294.1 GCA_026387035.1 Planctomycetota bacterium | reverse complement strand
TTCGAGGCCGAGGTTGTCCATCCCAACTGGCCCGCGAATCAGCGGCACCAGTGGTACGAAGCGCCCGCCGGCGCCCTGAACCTGAACGACAACTGCGTCGACGTGCGTCTGGCCGCCACGAAGGCGGGCGAGTTCGCCGACGTCCGTCTCGTCCCCCCAACCGCCTACGCCGTCCTCGATAACCAGATGAAGACTGTGGCCAAGAAGGACCACCACCGCTACGGCGTCGCACGCGAGGTTCTCGGCGCGGGGCTTCCCGGGCTGCGCCTCCGCGCCTCGGGCGGCTACTGGGCCGAGGCCGCGCCCGCCGTCCAGAACGTCGCCGTCCACAATCCGACTCTCTACTTCGGCTCCGCGCTCGTCGAGACGCTGCGCGCCGAAGGCATCGTCGTCGCCGGGCCGGTCCAGCGGGCGCCACTCGTCGGCCCGGAGGGCGTGCACCCGGCGTTCGTGTGCGACCTGGTGCACACTTCGCCCTTGGGCGCGACCGTCACCGTCGCCAACAAGCGCAGCCAGGGGTTCTATGCCGAGTGCCTGTTGAAACTCCTCGGCGCCTACGCCGCGAATCCCCGGGCCGAGTACGGTGCCAAGGCGCCGGCCGACCGCGACGGCTCCGGCCTCTCGAAAGAGAATCGCCTGACTGCCCTCGCGGTGACGGAACTTCTGGCGCTGATGTACGAGCGCCACGGAGAGGCGTTCATCGGGACCCTTGCCGTCGCGGGAGAGGACGGGAGCCTGCGGTCGCGGATGCGCGGCACGGCGGCGGAGGGCAACGTGTACGGGAAGACGGGGTACGTCGCGGGCGTGAGCGCCCTCTCGGGCTACGTCCGGACGCGCTCGGGCCGATGGGTCGCGTTCTCCATCCTCATGAACGATGTGCCGTGGGGCGGGCTCTGGCGGGCGCGCCTGGCGCAGGACAAGGTCTGCATCCGCCTGGTGGAATACGAAACAGGCAAGTGACTGAGTAACAGAGTGACGGAGTAACTGAGGCGGTGGCAGGCCGGTTCGCCGCCCCGCTTGTCCCTGTTCAGCGGTTGGACCCCTTCGGGGCGGGGCGCTGGTCCCGGCGCGCCGGGACGCGGGGCAAGCCCCGCGGCGAACCACCGCGCAAAACTTATGTAACCCCGCTTAGTACTACAACGCTACAAAGCGGCGCCGCCTGAGGTTGCAGTTGAGCCCGAAGGGCTCAAAACACCATAGCTCAGTCCCGGCGGCGCGGATTGTCGGCGGGCTGGCCGGCGGGATGACTTTTGAGCAGATCCAGAAGGAGTACGGCGTCACGGCGGAGGACGTGCGAGCGGCCTTGGAGTTCGCTGCCCGGATCATCGATCAGGAAGAGCATCGCGCGTTGCCGGCGTGAGCGACGAGCAGGGAACAGTGGCACATCAGGGACTGTCTGGTCCCAAATTCGACGTAGATTTTCTGCGATCCAGAGGCGGTGCGGCACGTCTAAGGGGGTAGGCTGTTCACTCCCTTCCGGCAAGGCTGACAGTTGGAAGGTAGGAGGCCACTACTCCTTCTGACATTATAGAGAACAATTAAAGGAGCAAGAACATGAAGTGGTGCCTGATCGCCGTTTGTCCGCTCATCGCCACAGTCTTGACCGCCGCAGTTGCTGAGGAGTCGGCGCCATCCCCAACGTGTGGTGATCAGGGGCCTGCTGCTCACGATATCCGTGCCCGAAGGCCTGCAGAAGGTCGGAGGGCCCATCCCGCTTCGCTTCACGATTGCCAACACCACAACAAACGATATTAGCCTACCAAACAACATTACTTACGGTACCAGTGAAGACGCCGAGACGAAGATTCCGGTGATCGGTTCCGGGATGTTCATCATATGCCAGACAGAGCGTGGAGACTTCATCAAGTTCAAGGGCTATTACGCCAGGGTGGACGGGTTTGGTACGATCTTGAAGGCCAAGGAAGAACTGCAACCCTATACCCTCGACATGGCCAAGTGCTTCGACCTCCCGGCAGGCAGGTATGAAGTCCAACTGCTCTTCACCAGGCAACACTCGGGCTTTCTCGATGGCGCCAGCAACCGAATCACCATCACCGTCAAGTGATGGACGAGTGAAAGCCACCGGCCGTTTGCCGCGGTCGCCGCGGCAGCCGTGCTCTCCCCGCCATGGGGGTCAATGCTATTCGAACAGGCCGCGAAACACCGACGGATTGGCTTCGGCCACGGCCTTGAGGATGTCGGCGGCTATCTTGACGGCCTTCTCGGCCTCATCGGAAGTCACACGCACCAAGGCGCTGTAGTCGCCCGTCCCGCGCAGTTTCAAGAGGAATGAATAGCCTTCTCCAAGTTCCCCTGACCACTCGCCCGCCTTCACAAGGTCTCGATGCACAGCCGTCTGAATGGCCGTGTGTTTCTTAAATATACGGCCTCTTTCAGCGAAGAGAGCAGAGACCGCATAGAGGGCGGCGTAGTACGCCCGTGACGCCGCGGCTTCGGCACTGACGGGCAGATCATGCCGGGACGCCTTCAGGGCTTCGACGGCCTTCTCCCAGAACCCATGGGCTAGTTCGTTCATGCGAGGATTCCCTCGCGCTTGACCTCACGATACAACGGCCAGCGGTCGGTCTCATAATCACGAATGTCGGCTGGCGTCGCGTCAATGGGACGCTCGATCTCGAGGACGAGAGGATAGAGGACGTGAATGCACGTGTGGACATCCTCCCAGTAATTGACCGGGCCCTGTAGCAGCACCAGCAGGTCAATATCGCTGTCGGGTTCGGCCGTGCCGCGGGCTTCGCTTCCATAGAGAATCACTCCGCGCAGGCGTTTGGGGAACGCCTCTTCGAGGGCGGATTTGACACGCCGCAACAATTCATCGCGCTGCATGTTAGGCTCCGCTCCCAGGCGCAGGCTGGGGCAGGCGCAGGCGCCGGCTGCACGCGGGCGCTCTACGCGAGCGCTTCGTCGAGCGATTTCTTGAGGTCTTGCTTGCTCGTCACGCCCGTGAATCGCTTGGCGACCTCGCCGTTCTTGAAAACGATAAGCGTCGGGATGGCGGTGATGCTGAATTTGCCCGCCGTCTGGCGATGCGCGTCGGTGTCGAGTTTGCAGATCTTGGCCTTGCCGGCGTAGTCGGCGGCGATTTCCTCCACGATCGGCGTGACCATCCGGCAGGGAGGGCACCACTCG
>JAPLMM010000293.1 GCA_026387035.1 Planctomycetota bacterium | reverse complement strand
GGCTATTCGGGCGAGAGCAGCCGCAACCTGGGGAAATAGGTCCTATAGCGCGAGGCATCCCGCGTCAGGAGCGCCATCTTCTCCACGGCCGCATGCGCGCCGATGAAGAAGTCCGGCAAAGTGGACTGCCTCAGTCCGCCGCTCTCGCGGTACTTCAGAAAACACTTGCCCGCCAGGAACGCCGCCTCCAAGGGGATGGGCCGACGCTCGACTGTTCTTTCGGGCAGGGCCGCATCGAGGTCTTCGATGCGGTCGAAGCCGATGGAGACCTCGGCGTAGATGATCGGGTTGATGACCAGGATATGGTTCTCGGCGCACTCCTGGAGCGATCGGCTGGACCACTCGAACCACGCGGGGTCCTCCGTCAGCACATCCAAGAGGACGTTGGCGTCCACCATC
This sequence comes from Planctomycetota bacterium, assembly GCA_026387035.1. Taxonomy (NCBI): domain Bacteria; kingdom Pseudomonadati; phylum Planctomycetota; species Planctomycetota bacterium. The sequence goes on along the minus strand of JAPLMM010000293.1, from coordinate 3,006 downwards.
ATCTCGGCCATCACTCGCCCCGCGTCAAGGCCATGATCTCGTTGGTGGACAGGCGTTTGGTCGCCCGACCGCGCATCGTGGCAATGAGTCTCGTGCCCCGCCGTCGCCCTTTGGCAGACTTTCTGAGGATTACGTTCTTGCCGCTGACGACGAATTCCACGTCCGTGTTGGGCAAGAGGCCGGCTTTCCGGCGGATGCTGATGGGGATGGTCACGCTATGTGTACCCCAAGAAATCTTACTTCACGCGGTAGGAATGTCAAGGAGAAAAGCATCCTGCCCGGCGGGGGCGGCAAGGCGATGCGGGGATGGCAGACAAGGCGGACCAAGAACGCAGGTTCGGCGGTTGCCAACGCCGCGGCGGCGGATATAATCGTATCCGAAGATCCCAAGGGGCTCCAGGATGGCCAAACCGACGGGAACCAGCCGACGAAGCCAACGCGTCGCCAGCATGATCCGCCAGATCGTCTCCGAGACGCTCGTCGGGGAACTGAGCGACCCCCGCATCGGCCTGGTGACGGTCACCGACGTCACCCTCTCCGCCGACCTGCGCCTCGCGTGAGCGACGGCCTCAAAATGAAGTTCTGCCCCATGCTGCGGTTCCACCTGGACAGTTCCGTCAAGCGGAGCGTTTCCCTGAGCCGGCTGATCGCCGAGGCCCGCGCCGAAGACGAGGCCGCCCGCGCCGACCGCATCCGGCGCGGCATCGAGCCGCCCGATCCCGCCGACCCCGCCGACGCCGACTCGGACCCATGAGGTGATGACATGACCACGTTTTCCGAAAAGGCCCGACGCCTCGACAGGGCGCGCCTGCACCTGAAGCGCCGCTACGGCGACGCGCCGAAGTTGATGCTCACCCACCCGGTCGAGCACGTCCTCCGCGCGATCCTCTCCGAGGAAGCGACCGCTTCCCAGGTCGAACAGGCCATGCGCCGACTCCGCGAGCAGTTCGTGGATTGGAACGACCTGCGCGTCAGCCGCCCCCGGGAAATCCGCGAGACGCTCGGCGCCGATTTTCCCCGCGCGGCGGAGAAAGCCCGCGTCATCCCGCGGCTGCTGGACCAGGTCTTCAAACACCACAACAGCATGGTCTGGGACTTCATGGAGGCGATGGGGAAAGTGGCGACGCGCGCGTTCTTCGGGTCGCTCGAAGAGGTCCGCCCCTTCCTGGCCGCCACCATCGCTCGCGACTGCGCGGGCGCCCACGCCTTCCCCGTCGATCGCGATATCGCGCGCGTCCTGGGGCGCCTCGGCATCCTGGACCCCGAAGCCGAGTCCGAAACCCAGATGCAGGCGTTCCTCGAGCGGGCCGTCAAAAGCCCCCGCGCCTACGAGACCCACTACCTCGTCAAACGCCTCGCCGAGGACCTCTGCCTCCCCGAGACGCCGGTGTGCAGCCAATGTCCCCTGAGCAGGAAGTGCCCCTCGGCCGTATTGGAGCCGAGAAGGAGACGCGCCGGCCGGAAACGCCCGGCCCAGGCGAAGAAAAAGCGCGCCGCCCGCAAGCCCATCGCCTCGAGCCGGCGCCGGGAAAAATAGCGGCCTGCGAGCGGCCGACGCCGCCCTTCTAGCCGCGGAAAGGATTCCCATGACCACCACCGAAAACATCCTGAAACTCGGCCTGCCCAAGGGCAGCCTCGAAAAAGCCACCCTCGACCTGATGGCCCGCGCGGGCTTCGACATCCGGGTCTCCGACCGATCCTACCTGCCGCAAATCGACGACCCCGAAATCCGGGTCGTCATGCTTCGCGCGCAGGAGATGAGCCGATACGTCGAACTCGGGGCTCTGGACGCCGGACTCACGGGCCAGGACTGGATCGCGGAGAACGGCTCCGACGTCCACGTCGTGGCGGACCTGATCTACGCCAAGGCCAGCCTGTCGAGAGTCCGCTGGGTCCTGGCTGTGCCCGAAGAGAGCAACGTCAAGAAGCCGGGGGACCTCAAAAATAAGACCGTGGCCACGGAACTCGTCAACGTCACCAAGCGTTACTTCCGGGATCGCGGGGTCAAGGTCCACGTGGAGTTCTCGTACGGCGCCACCGAGATCAAACCGGGCCTGTCCGAAGCGGTGGAACAACTCCTCTCGAGCGACGAGCCCGGCGACCGGATGGCTGATAAACTGCTGTCTGACTCCGATGCCAGTCAGGAGGTCAAGGCCGGGTTCGTGGACGCCATCGTCGACGTGACCGAGACGGGGTCGAGCCTCCGCGCCAACCGGCTGCGCATCGTGGACACCATCATGGAATCGAACACCCAATTGATCGCCAACAAGGCGGCCTGGCAGGACGGGTGGAAACGCGCCAAGATCGAGAACCTGGCGCTCCTACTCCAGGGGGCGATCAACGCCAGAGAACTGGTCGGACTCAAAATGAATGTCCCGAAGAAGGCCCTCGACCGCATCGTCCGCCTCCTGCCCGCCGAAAAGAGCCCCACCGTCTCGCAACTGGCCGACCCCGATTGGGTGGCCCTCGAGGTCATCCTCCCCGGCAGCGAGGAACGCCGGCTCCTGCCCGAGTTGAAACGGGCCGGCGCCACGGGTATCATTGTATACCCGCTCAGCAAGGTGATTCACTGACAGACAAGTGCCTGAGTGACTGAGAAACCGAGACGGGTGAGACTCGGCGGGCGAGTGCGACGCGCCTGGTTCGCCGGCCCGCTTGCGGGCCGCGTGCTGGCGACTTGGGACTTTGGACCGCGGTTCTGAAGAGAAACGGATGCGGCGATCTTCAATCGTAGCGATGGGGTTGGGCGTGGTGCTAGCCGTGAGCGGCCCGAGCGGCGCAGGCGGGGCGGCGGACGGGACCCCAGGACGCTCCTGCGCGCCCGAACCCCTCGAGGTCGCCCCGAGCGCCGACCCCCTGGGCGAGGCGCTCCGGTATTACGCCCGCGGCCGGACTCACATGGACGAGGGCGAGCACGCCCTGGCGGCCGGCGACCTCCGGAAAGCCGCGCTCCTCGCCCCGAACGTCCTCCGCATCCGCCAGTTCCTCGGCGCCGCGATTTATGAA
>JAPLMM010000292.1 GCA_026387035.1 Planctomycetota bacterium | reverse complement strand
GCGGCATAAGCGGGATGCGTGTTCAGGCCGGTGCCCGTCGCGGAGCCGCCCAGCGGCAGTTCCTCGCACGCCTCGAGCGCCCGGTCGAGGTTCTCGACGGCGCGGCGAACGGCGAGGGCGTAGGCGGCGAACTCCTGGCCCAGGCGCACCGGGACGGCATCCTGGAGGTGCGTCCGGCCGCTCTTCAGGACGTGGCCAAAGGCGCGTCCTTTTTCCTCGAGCGCATCGGCGAGATGGTCGAGGGCCGCAAGGAGGTCCGTCCCCACCAGGAGGCAGGCCACCTGCATCGCCGTCGGGAAGGTGTCGTTCGTGCTCTGGCTCATGTTGACGTGGTCGTTGGGGTGGACCTCTTTGTAGGAGCCGAGGGGGGCGCCCCCTCGACATGCTCGGGGCGGTGAGCATGGTCGAACCGCGAGGATTTCGTTCGCGCGGTTCGCCAGGACCTCGTTGGTGTTCATGTTGAAACTGGTGCCGGCCCCGGCCTGGAAGACGTCCACGACCCATTGGTCGAGGAAGCGTTCTTCGTCGAGGACTTCGCGGCAGGCCTGCTCGATGGCGGCGGCGAGGCGGTCGTCGAGTTTCCCCAGGTCGCGGTTGGCCCTCGCGGCGGCGAGAGTTCTCGACGGCCCGCTGGGTCTGGGCGCCCCAGTAGGCCCCGGCGGGGACCCGGACCTCGCCGAGCGTGTCCTTCTCGGTGCGGAAAGCGTTCTTGGCCATGTCTCACTCTCCGTGGTTTCTATTTTCGATTTCCGATTTTTGATTGAACGGCTGCGCCGCGCGCTTGCTGTTGCCGTGACTTTTCAAATCGAAAATCTAAAATCGCAAATCGAAAATCTTTTCAAACCCGCCACCGCTCTCTTGGCCGCGTGCGATCACGTTGCCGCTCGTCCAAGCCACCAGGCCGCGCCGGGGCAACTCGCGGTTGGCCCGGCAAACCTCGACTTTCAAGTTCTCGAGCACGGGGCGCCTCTTTGCATGGCCGGGGCAGTCCGTTCGCGTACCACTCTACTCCTATTGCCGCCCGCAGGAAAGACGTTTTCGGGAGTGAAGGGGGGCGCCCTTTGTGCAATAAGTTTGGGGGTCGTGCGTTAGGCATGGAGTAAGTCAGAGCGGGGTGGGCCGCCGAAGAGGGAACCCCCCGCGGCGAAGGCAGAACGGGTGAGGCTCGCGGCGGGCGGACTCGCGCGCCGGAAGTCAAGTTGACGGCGGAGCAGGAAACGGCGCTGGCGCCGGCCGTGACGGAACTGAAGGCCGCCATCGCGACGTTCAAGGCGGCGGCGGTGAAAGTCCTCGGCGAGAAAGACGGCCCCGCGTACGCGATGCGCGCCGTCGGAAGGCTCGCGTATGGCGAACGGACGAGGGAGACCGAGAAGAAGACCGAAGGCGCGACCGAAGGCGGCACGAAGTAGTCGTCGGCGGAAGCAAAACGGATAAGGAAAGCGCGGCGGTCCCGACTAGTCGGGATCGCCGCGCTGCTTTTCGGCCCCGGCCTATTTCTACGCAGTTTTCTTCAACGCAGAGAACGCAGAGAGCGCGGAGAACTGCAAAGATAGGGGAACGGCAAACAACATGCTTTGTGAGCCGCTGACGGAAATCGCCTTGTCGTTGTTGCTCCATCCTCCCTCTGCGGCCTCTGCGATCTCTGCGTTGAGATAGCGTTGTAGAACTATCGGCTGTAGGTTCCCATGAGGCGTGCTTCGGCGAGGACGCGGCCCTTCATGGCCTTTTGGAGGGCCGCCTTGTTCGCCCCCGGCGCGAGGTCCAGCGGCGCGTCGAGCGCGTAGAGGACGAAGTGGTAGTGGTGCGTGCCGTGGCCGGGCGGCGGCATCGGCCCGCCGTAGCCGATCTTCGGCCACGAGTTGTTGCCTTGCATCGCGCCGCCCAGGTCGGGCAACGTCTTGGTCGTCGGCACGCCCTCGGGCAGTTGCCTCAAGGTCGCCGGCAGGTTCCAGACGAGCCAGTGGTCCCACGTGCCGCGCGGCGCGTCCGGGTCGTCGCAGATGAGGGCGAAGGATTTCGTTCCCTCCGGCGGGTCGGTCCACTCCAGCGGCGGCGAGCGGTCGTCCCCTTCTCCCGTGTGCCGGACGGGAATCCGCGCGCCGTTGGCGAACGCCGGGCTTGTGAGTTTCATCGTGGCCTCCGTTGGGGGCGGGCGGTCACACGTGGCGACGGCCAGGGCCGCAGCAAGCGCCAGCATCCGCGCCGCCCGCCGAACCGCTTTGCCGGGCTTCGTACCCATGTTCGCATCCCTTCTGCGAACCGTCCGCCCTCGCTTTCCCTTATCCATTATCCATCATGCGCGCCGCACCGGCCGGCTGCAAGCATGAAAACGGTTGCTCCGCCGCGCCGCCCGTCTGTAGAATACGGTCCACCCTATGCGGTTGGGCCGGTGGAGCCGGGCGCGATGTTTTACTCATTTGATTCTTCGATCGATCTGGCGACGTACGGCACGATGGTCGGCCGGCTGGTTCTGGCGGCGGCGTGCGGGGCGCTCATCGGCTGGCAGCGAGAGGCCCACGACAAGGCAGCCGGCCTCAGGACCCACATGCTCCTGGCCCTCGGCGCGTGCCTCTTCACGCTCGTCACCCTGCGCATCGGGTCGGGCGACCCGCTGCGCGTCGTCAAGGGGATGCT
>JAPLMM010000291.1 GCA_026387035.1 Planctomycetota bacterium | reverse complement strand
GGAAAGGAGACAAGCCATGGACGTCGCCAAGTTTCTGAAGCGAGAGAAGGTCAAGTTTCAGTTGCGCCACCACCCCGCGCGGTACACCGCTCAGGAGGTGGCGGCCGCCGAGCACATCACCGGCGAAGAGGTCGCCAAGGTCGTCATCGTCAAAGCCGACGACGCCTTTGCCATGTGCGTTCTTCCCGCCACGTATGTCCTCGACATGAAGCGGGCGAAGAAGGCGCTCGGCGCGAAAAGCGTCCGCCTGGCGACCGAGGAAGAGATCGGCGGCCTGTTCCCCGACTGCGAGGTCGGCGCCATGCCCCCCTTCGGCGCCGAGTACAACCTGCCGGTTTACGTCGAGGAGCATCTGTCGGAGGACGAACAGATCCTCGTCCCCGCCGGCACCCACGAGGACTCCGTCCTCCTGGCCTGGGCGGATTACGAGCGCCTCGCCCAGCCGAAGGTCGCCTCGTTCGGCACCCACGTGGATTGAGGCAGCGACCCGAGGCGTTGGGGTGATGGGATCCGGACCTGTGCAGTAGGTCCAGCGGTCGTTGCCTACCCTCGGCACAGAGAAAACCGAATGACGAAATCCGAATGGCGAATCAAATCCGAGGACCGAATGACGAGATAGCCCGGCCGACGCGCTCCTGAGGTGGTCATTCGGACTTCTTTCGTCATTCGGGCTTCGTCATTCGTCATTCCGGCGCCGCACCGGACACGCGCGGTCTACGGGGCCGCGCTCAGCCCGTAGGTCGTCCACTCCGCCGGCCCCGTGCGCACCAGGATGAGGCTTTCGCGCCGGCCGTCCGAATAGTTGCGCACCAGGTCCAGGCGGTACCGCATCCGGTAGTCCTTCCGCACCGGTCCCATCCAGGCGGCCTTCGCCTCCAGGCCGGCCGGCGCCTCCTGCCAGAACCGGAAGGCCTCCGCCGCCGCCGCGTCGCGCGAGAAGTCTGGTTTGAAATGCGTTGCCTCGGCCGGGCCGGCTGCCTCGCCCGGGCGCCAACCTTCCACGCGCGCAAGGAGGTCCGCGCCGGCGGCCGGCAACTCATCGAGCGCCTCCGCCAGGCGCTCGGCGCTTGAGAGGTTGGACGAAACCACGATGCCGTCGATGTAAACCGCGCTGGCGTGTTTGCCGCAAAGGTGGAACCTCGCCCGGCGAACGGGCTGGCCGGCCGCATCGAGCCACTTGCTCGCTTCGCGCCAGCCGCCGGCCGATTCGACCGCCCCGCACGCGAGGCACACGGGAGCGACGATCGGCTCGTCGTTCTCCAGCACCTGCGGTGCCAGCAGCCGCAGCCGATCCAGAAAATCCCGCTCATGCGCTTCCAGGCACGCGTCGCACACGCGGACGGTGATCCACGGCCAGATGCCGACCATCGCCCGGTACTCGGGAATCGCGAGCCGGCGATTCAGCCCGTGCCCAAGGGAGCGTTTTTTGCAGGCGTCGCACCGGGCCATGCGCATCCCTCAAGGTTTCGCCAGGAACAACCAGATGCCGATGCCGATGAATCCCGCCGCCGCCACGTAGTGCAGCAGCCGGGCCGGCACCACCTCCTTGCCCACATAGCCGAGCACCGTCGCGATGACGGTCGTCACCACGAGGGCCAGGCACGCCCCCAGGCAGACGGACCACGGCCTCTGGCTCTTCGCGCTGAACAATAGGATGCTCAGTTGCGTCTTGTCGCCCAA
>JAPLMM010000290.1 GCA_026387035.1 Planctomycetota bacterium | reverse complement strand
GCCGCCGGGCAGGACTCGCTCGTCGGCTGTCTGGACATGCGTGTGGGTGCCATAGACGGCGGTCGCGCGGCCGTCGAGGCGCCAGCCCATGGCGATGCGTTCGCTGGTGGCCTCGGCGTGGAAATCGACGAAGATGAGTTTGGCGCGGTCGCCGATCTCCGTGAGTGCCCGGTCGGCGGCGTGGAAGGGGCAGTCGCCCGCGGGTTTCATGAAGGTGCGGCCGAGGAGATTCACAACGGCGAAGGGGAACCCCGACGGACTCTCCAGGACGGTCCAGCCGCGTCCTACGGCCTCGGGGGGGAGGTTGGCGGGGCGGAGGATGCGGTCGGACTCGGCGAGGAGGGGCAGGATTTCGCGTCGGCGAAAGACGTGGTCGCCCATCGTGACGACGTCGATGCCGAGGGCGCGGAACTCTTCGAACAGCGCGGGCGTGATGCCCGAGCCGCCCGCGACGTTCTCGCCGTTGACGATGACGACGTCGATGGAGCGTTCGGCGAGGAGGCCGGGCAGCGAGACGGCGAGGGCTCGGCGGCCGGGTTTGCCGACCACGTCGCCGACCAGAAGGGCGCGGAATTGCATGGCGTCTCCTTTGACGCTCCCTCTCCCTTGATGGGAGAGGGATGGGGTGAGGGTGGAAGAGACGAATATCCAACAAGGAACACTCAACCGCAGAATGACCAAGTGAGAAACGGCACGGATGACGCCGCCGTGCCTGCCGTTCACTTCATCCTTCTGCGGTTCCTTGTTCGATATTCATTATTCGTCGTTTCCTTCCCCTCACCCTACCCTCTCCCACGAGGGGAGAGGGAGAACAAAAGCCTACCCGCCTGCAGGCAGGCAAGTTTTCAACGGAGCAAAACCACTTTTATCGCGCGTATTCGATGACGCGGTGTTCGCGGATGAGGACGACGCGCACCTCGCCGGGATACTGGAGTTCGGCTTCGACGGCCATGGCGATGTCGCGGCACGTTTTTGCGGCCAAGGCGTCGTCCACTTTCTGGGCGTCGACGATGACGCGGATTTCGCGGCCGGCCTGGATCGCATAGGCCGACTGGACGCCTTCGAATCGCCGAGCGAGTTCCTCGAGTTTTTCCAGGCGCTGGATGTATTTCTGGAGGGTTTCGCGTCGTGCGCCGGGCCGGGAGGCGCTGACGGCGTCGGCGGCGGAGACGATGGTGGTGTAGAGGGCGTCCTTGATGTTCGGTTCGTGGTGTCCGGCGATGGCGTGGACGATTTCGGGCGGTTCGTTGCATCGCCGGGCGATGTCGGCGCCGATTTCGGGGTGACCGCCTTCGACCTCGTGGTCGACGGCCTTGCCGATGTCGTGGAGGAGTCCGGCGCGTTTCGCCAGTTCGCCGTCCAGCCCGAGTTCCTCGGCGAGCATGGCCGACAGGTGGGCGACCTCGATCGAGTGCACGAGCACGCTCTGGCCGTAACTCGTGCGGTACTTCAGTTGGCCGAGCAACTGGATTTCCTTCGGGTGGAGTCCGCGGACGCCCGTGTCGAGGGCGACCTGGTTGCCGGTCTCGAGGATGTCCTTTTCGACTTCCTTGGTGGTTTCGGAGACGACCTGTTCGATGCGTGGGGGCTGGATGCGGCCGTCGGTGATGAGTTTGGCCATGGCGCGGCGAGCGACTTCCCGTCGTACGGGGTCGAAGGACGACAGAACGATGACGCCGGGCGTGTCGTCCACGATGACGTCGACGCCGGTGGCGCGTTCGAAGGCGCGGATGTTGCGGCCTTCGCGGCCGATGATGCGGCCCTTCATGTCGTCGCTGGGGATGTCGACGGTGGAGACGGTGACCTCGGCCGTGAAGTCCGACGCCAGGCGCTGGATGGTCGTGGTGAGGATTTCACGGGCCTTGTCGGCGGCGGTTTCCTGGGCCTGGTCGCTCGCGCGCTGGATGAGGACGGCGGCCTCGTGCTGGACCTCGGTCTCGAGTTTTCCCAGGAGCAGGGCCCTGGCCTCGCCCTGCGAGAGTCCGCTGATGCGGTAGAGTTGCTGCTTTTCGTCGGCGATGAGTCGTTCGAGTTCCGCCTGCCGGGTCTGGAGGCCTTTTTCCTGGTCGCTGACCCGTTTTTCCATGGCGGTGATGGTTTTTTCTTTACGGTTCAGCGTTTCCATTTTGCTGTCGATGCCGTCCTCGTGCTTGACGGCGAGTCGTTCGCGTTCCCGGAGTTCGTCGCGGGTCTTGGCGGTTTCTTTTTCGAACGTTTCGCGGGCGCGGATGGCCGCTTCCTTGGCCTCGACACGGGCTTCCTTCAGGAGGCTCTCGGCGTCGCGGCGGGCCCGGGTGACGATCTGGTCGGCCTCGCCCTTCGCTTCCTGGGTCCGCTTCCGCGCTCGCCGCACGGCCACGCCGTAGCCGACGCCTCCGGCCAGCGCGCCGACGCCGACGACCAGCAACACGATGAGGATGGGATTCAATGGCATGGTCTCGCTCTCTTTCCAGGGGGGACGCGACGCGCGGAAAGGATGCGCGGCCGGCGAGGGGAGACGCTGCGCCCGCAGTGGGTCCGCCTCACGCGGACCGTGGGCCAAAGGCACCGAAAGGTAACCGGCAGACAAAGGGCGACGGAGGGTTCAGTTCACGCCAATCGTGCGGGCTTCTCCCGAAGACGTTCCGACGATGCGACGCCCGCTCCCTGAACCCCACACACGGATTTGCCCTGCCTTTCCCGCCCTGTCGGCGGTATGAGGACCGGTCGAGACATCCGGCCGGTCAAGTT
>JAPLMM010000289.1 GCA_026387035.1 Planctomycetota bacterium | reverse complement strand
CCGGGGGTGTAGATCATCTGGAGGTCCTGGAGCGTGCGGATCTCCGGGATGGCCGCGAGGCGGAGTTTGCCGCCACGGTGCAACTCGAGAACGTCGTCCGTCACTCGTTCGACCGTGATGCCGGAAAGTTTGGCCACATCGTCGAGAATCTCATCGAGATGCCCGACGCTGTCGATGTAGAGGGTCACCTCGCGGACGACGGAGTGGGAGTCGATAGCGACTCGGCGAATATCGCCCAGGAGCCCTCCGCGGCGGCCGATGGCCATGCTGACGTCGGCGAACGTGCCCGGCCGGTCGTCCAGCCGGATACGCAGGGTGCGGATGAGTTTGTGGGCATACTTCTCGGCAACCAGGGATTCCTCGACAGCCTCCGCGGGCGTCGACGTTCTGCGGCGATTGTGAGTTACGGCCACGGCGGCCCTCCTCCATTTTCAGAAGTTCAAGCGAGACGAGCGGGCGGGGCAGTGCCGCCGTCGCGGATCGTGCAATCGAGAACCTTAATCTGTGGTCGAAACACGTCGTCGCCCCTTCCTGGCCTAACGATTTTCGTGCGCGGCGGGTCTCCGTACCCGCCGCGGAATCCTGTCTTATGGCGCGGTGGGTGCGGAGACCCACCGCGCAAAGGCTTAAAACCTGGCCCGGCCGTTGCTCACGGGCCAAGTATTATACACGCCGTTTCATGCAATGGAAGAGTGTTGAGAGGCGAGGGTCGCCGTTCGGGTGTGACTATGGATTCTGGCCGTGCCTGTCCGCCATAGCCTTGGCGACGGCGGAAGCGGGCCGGCGAAACGCGGCGGGCAAGCCCGCCGGCTAAATAGGCGCGCGGGCGTCGGTGCCTGCCCCGCGTTCCGCGTTGCCACTCACCTGCCCTGGCTGAGGCGTTCGTAGTAGCGTTTCAGGTAGTCTTCGTAGCCGCGGGGCATGGGTTTTTCGAGGGCGTCGAGGAGTTCGTCCTGGACCTCGGTCGGCAGGGCGGTCGAGGTGTCGGTGCGGATGCGGACCTCGCCCCCGAGCAGCATCTTCGTACTCTTCAGATTCTCCAGCACCACGTCGCGCTGGCGCAGGGCGTTCTGGTATCGGCCGGCCAGGAGGTCCCGCTGGACCCGCCGCATGGCCTCGACGGCTTCGCCCAAGGCGAAGGACTGGTAGTTGCGGACCTCCAGACCCGCCTTGACGCCCTCGGCCTTGTTGCGGAGTTGGGCCTGTTTCTTGGCGAGGCCGCCCATGCGGCGCGCCAGTTCGGGGGGGACGGGGCCTTCGAGCCCTTCGGAGCCTGCGCCGGAGATTTTTCCGCCGCCCGTCGCGCCGGTCGGGGCTTCCGCGCTAGAGTCGTTCACTTCGCCCCGGCTGAAGGCGTCGGGCGAGAGGCGGGTGGGCGTTCGCCGGCCGCCTTTGCCGGTGGCGTCTTCTTCGACGAACTCGCCGCTTGATTTCCCCGTCCGGCCCTCGCCGCTGCGTCCGCCGACCTCGCTCGTATTCGGGAGAGCGTTGCCGGTGACGCCTTTGGCGGAATAGTTGGAGATGGGCCCGTCCATGGCGTCCCAGCCGGCGCCCTTGTCGGCGGAGTCGGCGGCGGCGCTCGTGGTGTCCTCGATCTCCTGGAAGAGGTCCTCTTCCTGTTCCAGGAGGTCGCCGACGAGGTCTTCCATCTCGGCGGGGAGTTCGGCATGGGGAATCTCGACGTCGCCGAGCGCCTCTTCCTGTTTCCAGGCGGCGCGGTCGGGCTGGTCGGGGAGCCAGCGTTCGAGGTTCTCGACGATTTCCTGGGCGGCTTCCATGCCGAGTTCCTCGAGCGGGACGACGATGTCCATGGCCTTCTTGGAGAGGGCGTCCTCGGCCATTTCGACGTCGGTCTTGACCTCGAGGAACTTGTCCCACTGGTCCTCGACGGCCTCGAGTTTCTTAAGGTCCCTCTGGTCGGCCTCGGTGAAGTCGTCCACGGGTCGCTTGGCGAGTTCCTTGGTGGCCTCGATGACTTTCTTCTGCTGGTCGATGAATTCCTTGAGGCGGTCCCGGAGGGCCGCCAGTTTCGCCTGCGCGTCGGGCGGCAGGTCCGCGGGGGCGAGGCGGTTCTGGTCGGCGCGGACGGCATCGGCAAGGCGCGGGAGGATGTCGAGGATCCGGCGGAGGACGGCGATGACGGCGTCCTGGTCGGCGGCGAGGGCGCCAGCCAGGGGCGCGAGGTCCGCCAAGCGGGCCTCCGCGCCGGGGGCAGCCAAGGCGGCGGCCTTCGTGACGGCCGAGGCCATCTCGTTCGCCGACAGCGCCTCCAGCGTCACCTGGATGGGCATCGTCTCGGCGTCGAAAGCGACTTCGCGCGTGACGGCAACGGTTGAGTCGCGGATGGCGCGCTGGGCCTGGGTCAGGCCGGCGCCGACGGCACGGACCGCGTCGAGCGACTTTTGCTGGCCGACGGTTTCGAGAGTCGCGCGGGCGGTTTCCTGGGCCTTCAGGATCTCGCGCAGCCGCTCGAAAAGGAGCGTGAGTTGCCGGATTTTCTCCCCGGCGGCGGCTTTTTTGTCCTGGATGAGGATCCTGAACTTCGCGGTGGCCGTGACGTTCGGTCCCTGGGGCGTCCGGCCGCCCTGGTAGGTTCGGCGGTCGCGGGCCTCGGCCCAGCAGGTGATCGTCTGGCCCGGGCGGTACTTCGCGGGGTCCACAAGAAAGGCGTAGTCCAAAATGGCGTCCTTGGGGTCGGCGAACTTGCGCCAGACCTGGACGGTTACGGGCTGGGGCTCGGTGTCGGCCTGAGCGAAGAGGCGGACGTCGGCGAGGCCGAAGCGGTCGGCGGCCTTGAGGCTCATCGTGACGGTTTCGCCGGGCGAGGCGACGACGTCGCCCTGCGGAAGCGTGAAGACGACGGCGGGCGGCTCGTCCTCGAGCGCGACGATGCGGTACACGACGGCCGCACGGTCCGGCCCGTGGTCTTCGAGACGAATCTGGTAGACGTCGTCCGCGAGGACGGTGAAGCGAGCGGCCAAGGACCGGCCCTCGCTCGCGGGGAGGCACTTGAGGGCCTCGCCGTTGCCGAACAGGAGGCTCGCGCCCGCGACGGGGGCGCTCGCGCGGACGGTCATCTCGACGCGGGTGCCGACGAGGCAGCGGATTTCGCCGCCCGTGTCCGTGACGGCCTGCGGTTCGAGGCCGGTGTAGTCGGGATAAATGTAGCGGAGGTCAATCGTCTCGATGAGTGGCGGCTCGCGGAGGGTGACGGTGAACCGCCGGCTCTCGGAGCCGCCGACGTTCAGCCGGTAGTCGAACGGGCGGACGACCTGGGGCACGCGGTAGGTGAAGCGGTCGAGGCGTTCGCCCGCGCGCGTGAGGGTGCGGCGCAAGGTCGCTCCGCCCTCTTCGCGGATCTCGACGGAGCCGTCGTACGACCGGCCGTGGGGGTCGGCGATCGCGGCCTCGATGTCCATCGGTTCGCCCTTGGTCCATTCGACCGTGCCGGGCGCGACGGAGAGGATGCTTACGGCGCCGGCGGAGGGGATGCCTTTGTCGAACGGCAGGAGGACCTGGAGGCCGGCGGAGAGGAAGCGCGGTGCGGCCAAGGCGATGAAGACGGCGAGGGCGAGGGCGGCGGCGGCCGCGGCGGCGGCCCGGCGTTTGGCGCGGCGGGTGCTGGTGGCCTGAAGAAGGTCGACGCCGACGACGCCCGCGGCCGCCTCGCTGACGGCCATCTGCACCAGAACGGGCGACCACTCCGACGCCCGCTCCGTCAGGAGGAGCGTGTTGATGAGACTGTTGCCGAGTTGCGGCAGGCGAATCTCGATGAAGCGGGCGACCTCTTTCGGATTCGGCTCTCGGCGAAGCGGGCTGAGGATGTGCCGCCAGAACGCCCACAGAATCGCGCCCGCGCCGACCAGCAGCAGCGCGAGCCGGCCGGCCGGACCGAAACGCAGGAACCCCTGGACGAGCGTGACGCCCAGGATAGCGCCGCAGAAGACGGTCATGAAGGAGAAGAAGCCTTCGGTGAAACGCAAGGTGCGGATTCGGCCACGGACGGCCTCGATGCGGGCCATCACCTCGAAATACGGCAGATAGTTGGTGAGGGTGGTCAAGGCGTCGCACCCGCCTTCGCCGGAGCGTGGAAAAACTGCACGCTCCTCCTCTCTACTATACGAGCGGCCGGCGTGTCAAAACAGCCTTTAGGGGCTGTTGTGCTCATTTGAAAACATGCTTTTGTTCTCCCTCTCCCCCCTGTGGGAGAGGGTAGGGTGAGGGGAAATTAAGGTTGCTGTGCGGCACTCACCCTCACCCCTGCCCCTCTCCCATCAAGGGAGAGGGGGGTTATGAAACAGCCTCTTAGGGCCGTATCGTCACCTTGCTGACGCCGGGGACCAGCAGGTCGTAAAGCATCTCGACGTCGCGGTTGTGCATGCGGATGCAGCCTTCGGAGACGTTCCCGCCGATGCTCGCGGGATCGATCGTCCCGTGGATGCCGTAGTGGTTGCCGATGTCGATCCAGCGCGTGCCGAGAGGATTCTCCGGATGCCCGCCGGGGCGGAACTCGCTGGGCGGCTTGTGCTGGGGCTGGTACGGCGGATTTTTGAGTTTCTTCTCGACGAGGAAGGTGCCCTCGGGCGTCGAGTTGCCGGCGCCCAGGCCGACGGGATAGACGGCGAGGCACACGTCGCCGAGCCAGACCCGCAGTTCGTACGCACTCTTGAGGACCTCGACGTGAATCGGACCCTGGAGGACCTTGAGCGGCTGGTCGGCGTAGATGACGGTCGACGTGAGGCCGTTGACGCGCATGAGGAGTTCGTAGGGAACGAGGAATTTCTGGCCGATGGTCGTCAGCATGTCGCCGGAGGCGACGACATAGGTCTTCGAGTAGGGATCTGCGGGAACCCCCGCCTGCCGCGAGAACTGGAGGCGTTCGCTGCACCGGCCGAGCGCGTCGCGGACGGCCTTGGCCCTGGCGCCGCCCACCCCCGCGCGGAGGGCCTCGCTGAGGCGTTTCTGGGCCTCGACGATGCGTCCGGCGGCGAAGAGGGCGAGCCCCTCGTCGGCCACCGCTTCGCCGGGACCCGCGGGCACCGGCGCCGGCGAGGGCGCGACCGGCCCGGGGGCGGGAGCAAGCGGCGCGGGGGCCGGCGGCACAGGCATTTGGCGCGGTGCCGGCAAATTCGCGGGGGGCGGCGGCGCACCGACGGGCGTCTCGATGACAACGGGCTTCATCTGCTCGGGCGTCCTCGGCCAGAGGAAATGGGCCGCCACCGCCGTGGCCCCGACCAGAACTCCAACCACCAGAACCGTCACAATAGTGCGACCCAGCGTAGTCATGGTACTATAGGCTCCTTCCGTTCTATCGGGTTCGCCGCGGGGCTTGCCCCGCGCTCGGGAACGGCCAGCGCCCCGCCCAGCCTTCGCCCTTTGGGCTACGGCGGGTCTCCGCCGCGCTTCGACAAGCGGGGCGGCGAACCTGCCGTGCTGATGGAAATCGTCTCGGCATCGGTGACGATCATCGCGACGCGGCGGTCGTTTCCCGTCACGGGCACCTCGTCGAGCACCTGTTCCTGAAACGCGACGGCGATGACGCCGGCCCGCAAGTCCGGCCGGGCGAGGAACCGGTCGTAGAACCCTCCGCCCTTGCCGAGGCGGTTACCGGCCCGGTCGAGCGCCTGGCACGGCGCGAGGACAATATCGATCTCAGCCACGGGCATCGCCGGGGCATCCGGGACCTCAAGGATCCCCAGCGCGCCGGGCCGGACGGCTGGGTGGTCCGCCAGGCCGGCGACGTCGGCCGGTTCCAGGACCACCGGGACGATCTCGTGCGCCGCCAGGTCCGTCCCGTGTCCGGCGAGAGGGGGCTCGACGCGCGGGACGGCCACGCGTTTGCCTTCGGTCCAGGCCCAGCGGATGATCGGCCAGGTGTCGATCTCGGTCGGGAGCGAAAGAAAAACCATCAACGTCCGCGCCCTCCGCACGGCCTGGAGTCGGGCGAGTCGCCGCGCAACGGCCAAGCCGGCGGACCGGCGGCGGCCGGGCGTCAAATTCGCCAGCGCGACCGAAACGCTACGGCGCGCCTGGGCCTTGGCCCGGCCAATGTCCGTATGGACCATGGTCATTTACCTAAGGTTGCAACACCACTTTGCGCGGCGGGTTTCCCCTGGTTCGCCGCCCGGTTTGCGCCGTCGCCCTTCGAGCCGCGGCCGTAAGGTCGCGGTGATGTCCCCCGCCCTGGGATGTGCCACGGCGGCGAACGTGACCGCCGCCTTACGGCGGCGGCTCGGCAGCGCCCGCCAAGGCGGGCGGCGAACCCGTCAGAGACCGAAGAAGCCCGGGGCGCCACCCTCGCGGCGTGGCGACCTGCCCGGGTCCGATTTGCCCGGAGGCCTCTCTCGCGACGGGGACGGTCCCAGCGACGGCCCGGGCACCCAGGCGGCGGGGCGGACGAAAACAACTTTCCTGCCCTCCAGGTTGAAAGCCCCCTCGGCCACAACCGCCAGAACGACCCAACGGCCATAACTCAGAACCGGGGGACCCTGCCCGGCCGGCGGATCCTGCCCGTCGCCGGAGAGCACGCTCAAGCCGTCCTTGCGGGCGGCGAGCAACCGGGACGAGTGAAATGGGGCGAAAACCACGTAGTCGCCGTCCGGGCCCTTGAGGGTTTCCCGAACCTGGGCATAGATGACGAACCCTCTCGGCGAGTCGCCGGCGCCTCCGTCCAATCCCTTGACGGCCGCGTCGATGAACGCGCGGCGTGATTGGCCGGTCAACTTGCCCATGGCCTCGAGGACGTTGACAACGTTCGCACGAGCCGCCTCCCGCGCCCGTTCCTCGACGCCGGCGTCGAGCGAGATGCGAAGGGCCTGGTCCGCCAGAAGCGTCAACACCTTGTAGGCGGAATCGTCCATGACCGTTCCTTCGCCGCCGCAGTCGGGGCACGTCTCCCGATCGCGCCGGACGTCCGCTTGAACCATCCCCCCAACCCTGCGCCCGCCGACGACGCGCGTCACGATGATCGTGCCCGCGCCCTTGCATTTCTTGCACACGACCTGCGCGCGGATGCTGCGGACGGTCTGGGCAAGCGCGGCCGGCGAGGGCGTCTCGCCCGTCATCCGCTGAACGCGTGCCGGCCAGAAGGATGCCGGAAGGTCGGCGAAGTCCTTGAGTTCCGGCTTGGCCGACAGAAGCGCCCGGCGAACAGCCGGGACCGGCACCACCACGTCGATCGGTCCGCTCTTGCCGGCGATGGCGAGCCAGATGCCGACGGCGTTTCCCTGGCCGTCGAGAACGGGCGATCCGCTCGCGCCGACGACGACGACGCCGTTGACGCTCATGAAGGCCTGCTGGGCGGCGGGCGGCTCACAGCCGACCTCGGCGGCAAGGGCCGAGGCGGCCTTGCCGGCGACGAGGCGCCCCTTGGCCAGTTTGAGCGTCGCACCCCACTCCCAACCGGCCGAGGTGACCGCGACCGAACCATCAACGGGCGATTCCTCAGCCGCGAGGACAAAGCCTGGCCGAAGCGGCTCGTCGCCATCGAGCGCGATGGCTGCCACGCCCAGGACGCTTTCCGCAAACCCGAACCGGCGAGCCGTGCGGGTTGTCCCGTCCTCGAAGCGGACCTCCGCCCGGACGACGCCCGGCTGAACGAGCGTCGCCAGGTCCGTCAGGACGAAACGCCCGTCGCCGATGAGAAAACCTGTGGCATAGCCGCGAGCCAGACCCAGGCCGTTCCGGGCCGTGACGAGGCAGACGCGCGAGGCGGCCGTCTCGTGGAGTTCGACGGGTGACAGGGGTTCGCCGGCGCGAAGGGAGTCCGTGCCCGCGGCGCCCCAGGCGCCCAAGCCGACCGCCACCGCCAGAATCGTCTTCCATCGCGCCCGCATGGTCCCCATCTATTGTCGGCTGAAGTCGGGCCTGCCCTACAGTAGTACGAGCGGGGAACCGAAAAATTCTCCGCTCTCTCGGGGACATCCCCCGCAGGTCTTCTCAGGCCGCCTCCGAGCGTGCCTCCGCCGGCGGGCTGAAACCGAAGCGCCGACATTATCGGCAGCCCCGGAGCCCGTGTCCAGTGCCTGCCCTTCTGGCTGCGGCTCGCCTTGGGAGCCGACCGCCGCGCTCGCCTTCGGCTCGCGGCTAAACGTCACGCCGTTCGAGCCGCCCGCGGCCTCTCGACCATGCTCGGGCCGCCCTGAGCAGGGTCGAAGGGCGGAAGCGGGCGGTCACGTTCCCCGCGGTGTCCGATGACCGACGTGCCGCACCATCTGAAACCGGATGAAACCAGACGGATGAACCTCGGCCGGATGGCAGCCGTCTGGCTGACGCTCCTCGCGGCGATGGGGACGGTCGGGCTGGTCTGCTGGGCGGCCATGCCGAAACGCGACCGCGAAACTAGCGGCCCCGAGGAGCCCCAGGACGCCTCGCTGGAGTCGGTCATCCGTCCCGACGGCATGGCACTCCCGCGGGAATGGAAGTACATCATTATCCACCACTCGGCGACGCGATCCGCGACGCTGGAGGCGATCGACCGCTGGCACCGCGAGACGCTACACACGACCGACTCGGGATATCACTTCGTGATTAACAACGGCCGCGCGGAGGGGACGCGCGACGGCGAGATCACGCCGACGCCGCGCTGGCTCGAACAGCGCACCGGCGCCCACTGCCGCGTGGCGGAGCATCCGGAGTTCAACGAGCAAGGGATCGGGATCTGCCTGGTCGGCCACTTCAACCGGGAGCAGCCGACCGCCGCGCAGATGGCCAGCCTCGAGGCGCTCGTCGCCGCGCTGTCGGCCCGGTATCACATCCCGCTGGAACGCGTC
>JAPLMM010000288.1 GCA_026387035.1 Planctomycetota bacterium | reverse complement strand
GGCCCAGCGAGCGGACGCGTTCGGCCAGGCGTTTGCCGGTTGCGGCAAGTTCCGGGCCCGGGTAGGCGTGGGGGGCATCGGCGAGGATCTCGACGGCGCGGTATCCGGCCGCGGCGATCCGCTCGCACGCCTCCGCCAGCCGATGTTTCGTGTACGCATTCGTGCTGAAGGCCAGTTGGATCATGGGGCGCTCCTCGTTTCATCGCGCGATGCGCGACGCCCCCCGGTAAAACGCCGCCAGATCCTCCGGCGGATACAGGCAAAACGGAAACTCACGGTTCCTAAGAATATCATTGTACCGCGCGTAGCGTTGGATGCGATGAAGTTCTTCTCGGGCGGCGTCGGGCTGCTCCGGCGCGAGGGCGAGGAGCCGCCCGTTGATCTCTCGCACGCGCTGCCAGACGTGCCGACGTTCGTCGCGCGTCGCCCCGCGCGTCGCGACGAGTCGTTTCTTTTCCTCGATGAGCGCCTTGGCCTCGCCGCCCCGGCGGGCGCGCTCGGGCAGCATCCGGTCGGGGTTGTAACGCCAATCGCGGACCGCCCGCTGCGCGGCCGAGAGGTCCGCGGGAGTCGCGGGGAAAGTTTCGAGCGGCAAATGGACCGTGGCCGAGGCAAGAATGATTTCCGGCGGACGGACGCCGAACAGACGCTCGATGATCGCGTCGGTGATCTGGTCGTAGAGCGCCCCGCCGACGCCGTGAATGAAAACGTCGCCCACCGCCAGGCGGACGAAGAGCGTCATCGAAATCGCGCGGGGGCGAATTTTCCAGCCGCTTCGGCGAAGGCCCGCGAGCCGCTCGGCGCCAGCGGCCGGGTCCGCCAGGTCCGCCGGGCCGAGGCGTCCGACGGGTTCGTCCTCGGCGGCGAGCGCCAGGCCGCCCCCAGGCATCGGCTCGACCCAGAGGCGCCGGCGCGGCTCGCCCGCGCGCCAGACCCAGTAGGGGAGTTCGATGCGTCGTCCGTCACGCGCGAGGTCCGGCACGGGCTGGGCGGGGCTCCGCTCGCGGTACACGCGCCGGAACTCGGCGAGCGCGTCGTTGTAGGCGGCAAAGAAGTCTTCGCACCGCCGGAGCATCGCGGCCACAAACAAGAGAAACGCCGATGTGTCGGAAAGCGCCGAGACAGGCAGTTCCAGGTTCGCCAGGCCCAGCCTTTCCTCCAACCGCCGTCGCCCGACGACGAACGCTTCGCCGAGACTCGCGGGCTGTTCCTCGAACGGGAGGCCGGGCGCGTGGGGGGCGAACTCGACCTCAACGGTGCGGACTTCCTCGCCGACCGCCAGGTCCGAGGCCCCGCGCGCCGGCAGGCGGAACCGCTGGGCATGGGCCTCGTCGTTGTCGACGTTGAGGTTCAGCGCGACGCCGCCGGCCGCCGACGCCAGTTCGCCCGCCAGGAAGTTCTTGATCCAGACGCCGGGATGGAACGGCCGAGGCTGATGGCCGGAAAGGATGACCGGCATCGGCTCGCGCCACTCGGGGGCGGAAAAATTCCAGCGCGCGGCGTAGCGGCGCGCGAGGGCGAGGACCTCGGCCCTCGCCGCCGCGCGAAACTCACGGAATCCCGGCGCGCCGGGAGCCAGGTCGAAGCGGTAGGAGGCCAGCAGGCGGGAGTTACGCCGGACGAGGGCCGGGAGCGCCGCGGGCTCGGGGCGGATGAGCGCCTGCCGGTCACCGCGGGGCACACGCAATCGCCGGCGCTCGATGGGGCTCATCAGGCGACCCCCGCGCAGGCGCCCTTTTCGGCCGCCCAGGCCACGAGTTCACGGTCCAAGACGTCGAGGTAAAGGCGAAGGCGCCGGCGCGGGTCGTCCAGGCCGCCGCGAAAGTGCCGCGACGGATCCACGTAGACGAGCGTGATGGGAATCTCGCGGACGCGCAGGCCCGCCCGCGCCGCCTGGATCCAGAACTGAAGCGGCATGGCGTAGCCCGTCTCCGTCAGGTTCAGACGCGCAAGGGCCGCGACGCGGTAGGCCTTGAACCCGCAGAACGCATCCGTCAGGCGGTAAGGCGTCGCGCGGGCGAGGACCTGGGTGATGAGGACGTTGATGGCGCGGCGTTCTTCGGGGACGGGCGTCTCGCGAAGCGACTGGGGAAGGTAGCGCGAGCCGGAGAGAACGTCGGCCTGGCCGCGCGCGGCCTCGTCGAGGAAGACGCGGATGGCGGCGGGGTCGTGCTGCTCGTCGGCGTCGAGGGTGACGATCCAATCGAAGTTTCGGCAGGCGGCGATGTGAAAGGCGTCGAGGAGGCTCTGGCCGTAGCCCTCGTTCGTCTCGTGGTGGTGGACCTCGACGAAGGGGTGTGCGTCGAGGATCTCGGCGCTACGGTCCGTGGAGCCGTCGTTGACGGCGAGGACCTCGGGCGAATACTTGACGACCTCGGCGAGGACCCGCTCGAGGTGCTTTTCCTCGTTATAGACCGGGATGGCGATGAGTGCGCGCAAGCCGCCCTGCCCTTTCCTCGGACCATGGTAGGCGTGGAAGCGGGGTGCGTCAAGGCGAGGGGCGCGGGCGCGATCGCCCGATTAGGGCTTGCTCTCCGGAGGTCACCGAGTATGATACACACGAAGGAGGTGTGTGTCATGGCCAAGGTATTGCATCTGACGGCGGTTATTTGGCGCGAGGGGAAACAGTTCGTCTCTCGGTGCCCGGAGATCGGAGTGGCTTCTTACGGCAAGACGCCGGCGGCCGCGCGCGAAGCGCTTCAAGAGGCTGTGGAACTCTGGATCGCGAATGCGCGGAAACTGGGCATTCTGAATGAGATCCGGCCGTCGCTGGAGATGAAGGAGCGCTACACGACTCCTCTGGAAGTGGCTGTCTAAAGCCATGGTCAAACTTCCCTCGCTGTCGTCACGTCAGGTCGTCCAAGCCCTTCGCCGGGCGGGGTTCGTGGAGGCGCCGGACCGAGGCAAAGGAAGTCACCGCGCCTTCTATCGCATGGATTCGTCGGGGCGCCCGCGACTCGTCATCGTGCCGCAGGGCAAGGACATTCCTCACGGGACGCTGCGGGCGATTCTCGAGCAGGCGGGCCTCGCGCGCGAGGAGTTCGTGCGGTTGCTGTAGGCGCCTGGCGGGACCCCTCACCCCATCGGCGAACGGCGAAGCGGCACACTGCTCGCGCACCTCAATCACTCACTTGTTGTGGGCGAAGTATTCGCGCACCAAGGATTCCATGAGTTCGGCGCGTCGGCGGTAGAGGCGTTTGGGTTTGCGCGGCGTCCCGGCGGGGACGCGGACAGCCACGTTGGCCAGGTTCATGGCCTCGACCAGCGGGCCGGCGTAGGTAAAGTTGGACTTCGGATAGTCCCACGGTTGTTGGCCGCGGCAGGCGACAAGCAGTTCCTCGCGGTGTCCGATGGAGTTGGGGATGCGCTCGATGGTCTTCATCTGGCCGCTCTTGAACTCGTTCATCCTGGCGGTCGGGATGAGGTGCAGCCGGTCGCCGTAGTCGCCTTCCACAACGAGTTTGCCCTTGGTGCCGATGAACAGGCTGCCGGTGCCGGGCAGTTGGCGCTTGTCGGCCGCCAAGGCGTCGTCATTCTTGATCTCATCGGGCACCTCGGGCTTCAGGCCCGATTCGTACCAGTACGCGGTGAAGCCGGGCCGCTTGAACGGCGAGTCGGCGGCGCTGGGGCCGAATTCCCACTTCACGAGCATCTGCCTCGGGAACGTGTCGGTCCCCAGGTCCACCACCCTGATGGGCTCGGCCGACAGCGGAGCCCGCGGGTCCAGCGACCACCACACGCAGTCCCAGGTGTGGCAGCCCATGTCGCCCACGGCGCCGCAGCCATAATCGAACCAGCCGCGCCACTTCCACGGGGCGACCGGGCTCTCGCCCTTCTCGTTCACAAAGAACTTCTTCTCGGGGGCGACGCCGAGCCAGGCGTCCCAGTTGAGGTTCTCGGGCACCGGGCCTTCCTTGAAGGGCCCGAGTTTGCCCTGCGGCCAGACCGAGCCGGCCCGGTTCGTCCAGGTGTGGACCTCCTTGACGTCGCCGATGACGCCGGCGCGGATCCACTCGACCACGCGTCGGTTGCCCTCGTTGGCGTGGCCCTGGTTGCCCATCTGAGTGGGGACCTTGTGCTTGCGGGTGGCCTCGGCCAGGGTGCGGGCCTCCCAGATGCCGTGCGTGAGGGGCTTTTCGCAGTAGCAGGCCGCGCCGCGGATGATGGCCGAGTAGGCGGCCGG
>JAPLMM010000287.1 GCA_026387035.1 Planctomycetota bacterium | reverse complement strand
CGCGGCGGGTTCGCCGCCCCGCTTGCGGGGCGCTGGTCCCGGCGCGCCGGGACGCGGGGCAAGCCCCGCGGCGAACCCACCGCGTAAAACTTATGTAACCTCGCCTGGGGCGCGTGGGGAAAGGAGCGCAAGCATGGCGGAACCGGCGCAGTCGGCCGCACTTAGCGAGAGCCTTCAGGATTACGTGGAGGCGGTGTACCTGCTGGTCCAGCGTCACGGCGTGGCGCGGATGCGAGACATTGCGGGCCTGGTGGGAGTCGGCAAGTCCTCGGCCACGGGCGCGATCCGGGCGCTCGCGGAGCGGGGTCTGGTGAACTACGACCCGTATCAGTACGTGACGCTCACGGAGAAGGGAGAGGCGGCGGGGCGCGAGGTGGCGCGGCGCCACCGGATTCTGAAACAGTTTCTGACGGAGGTGCTGGCGGTTCCGGAGGCGGAAGCGGAGGGCGTCGCATGCAAGATGGAGCATGCGATCAAGGGTGCGGTGCTCGCGAGGTTCGTGCGGTTCCTCCAGTTCGTGGGGCAGCAATCGGAGTCGGGCGGGTCGTGGGCTGAAGCGTTCGACGCCTTTTGCGAATCAGCGGAAACCGGAGAGGACGCCGCGACGGACGCCAAGGAAACAGAGGGAGAGACTCGGCCATGACGGGACGCGAAGAGAGCGGCGCGAACGGGTCGGTGGCGCTGTCGGGCCTGGCGGACGGGGCGCGGGCGCGCCTCGTGCGGGTGGAGGCGGGCCACGGACTGCGGTCGCGGTTGACGGCCATGGGCTTGAGGCCGGGCGTCGAGGTCCGGGTGGTGAACAACCGCGGGGCGGGGCCGTTCGTCGTGGCGGTCGAGGGGACGCGGATCGTGCTGGGGCGCGGGATGGCGCACAAGGTCTACGTTGTGCCGGCGCCGGCGGGCTAGTACTACAACGCCACTTGGCCCTTTGCGCGGTGGGTCTCCGCACCCACCGCGCGAGAAATAGCGTTCTTGGCCCGTGGCGCGGCGGGTACGGAGACCCGCCGCGCAAACTGGCGTTGTAGTGCTAGTTGGCACGGAGGCGCAGGGTTTTCGGGCGAGGTTGGCAATGGACACGGTGATGCCGCAGACGGGCGACCCAATGCCTCAGAGGCTGCGCGTCGCGCTGGCGGGCAATCCGAACGCCGGCAAGACCACCCTTTTCAACAATCTGACGGGAGGGCGGCAGCACGTCGGCAATTACCCGGGCGTGACGGTGGAGCGGAAGGAGGGGGTGCGCGTCCACGGCGGCATACGCCTCCAGGTTGTGGACCTGCCGGGGACGTACAGCCTGACGGCCTACACGGAGGACGAGATCGTGGCGCGCGACTTCGTGATCGACGCGCACCCGGACGTGGTGGTGGACATCGTGGACGCGTCGAACCTGGAGCGGAACCTGTACCTGGCGGTG
Organism: Planctomycetota bacterium; assembly: GCA_026387035.1. Lineage (NCBI taxonomy): Bacteria > Pseudomonadati > Planctomycetota > Planctomycetota bacterium. The sequence goes on along the minus strand of JAPLMM010000287.1, from coordinate 6,587 downwards.
CAGTTGCTGGAGTTGGGCGTGCCGATGGTCGTGGCCCTGAACATGAGCGACGTGGCGAAGGCGCGCGGATACGCGATCGACCTGGCGAAGTTGTCGGCGCTGCTGGGCGACGTGCCGCTCGTGCCGACGGTCGGGCACCGCCGCGAGGGAACGCGCCAACTCCTGGACGCGATCGTCGCCGTGGGGACGGGGGCGCACCGGGTCCGGCGGGTGCCGATCGCGTACGGCTGGGAGGTGGAGGACGAGGTCGAGAAACTGGCCGCGCTCTTGGAGCCGGAGGCGGAGCATCTGGCCCCTCAGGAGCCGGCGTGGGTGGCACTGAAACTCGTGGAGGGCGACGCGCGGGTGCGGGACCGCGTGCGGGCGCAGTGCGAGGGCGCCAAGGGGATCCTGGAGGCGGCGGAGGCGTCGGTCCGGCACCTGGAGGGTGTTTTTGGGGACAGCCCGGAAACGGTCATCGCGGACCGGCGATACGGGTTCATCAGCGGGGCGTGCCAGGAGGCGGTGCGTCGGACGATCGAGTCGCGGCACGAGATGTCGGACCGGATCGACGCGCTGCTGACGCACCCGGTGCTGGGGCTGCCGATCTTCCTTGGGCTGATGTACCTGGTTTTCTGGGCGACGTTTCGCTTGAGCGAGTGGCCGATGCGGTGGCTCGAGACGGGGTTCGGGCGCCTCGGGGCGGCGGTGAGCGGCCTGTGGGCGCCCGGTGCCGAGAGCCCCCTGCAGTCGCTCCTCGTGGACGGGGTGATCGGGGGCGTGGGCGGCGTCATCGTTTTTCTGCCGAACATTCTGATTCTGTTCCTGGCGATCGCGATCCTGGAAGACTCCGGTTACATGGCGCGGGCGGCGTTCATAATGGACCGGTGGATGCACAAGATCGGTCTTCACGGGAAGAGTTTCATTCCGATGCTGATCGGTTTCGGGTGCACGGTGCCGGCGATCCTGGCGACGCGGGTGCTGGAGAGCCGGCGCGACCGCTTGGTCACGATGCTCATTCTGCCGCTGATGAGTTGCGGGGCGCGGTTGACGATCTACGCGCTCCTGATTCCCGCGTTTTTTGCGGAGCGTCTCCGCGCGCCGGTGCTGTGGGCGATGTACCTAGTGGGGATTGCGGCGGCGGCGGGGCTGGCGAAATTGCTCCGCGCGACGCTCTTTCGGGGCGAGGCGACGCCGTTCGTCATGGAACTTCCGCCGTATCGGATGCCGACGCTGCGGAGCGCGGCGATCCACATGGGGGTCCGCGGCTGGATGTACTTGAGGAAGGCGGGGACGCTGATCCTGGGCGCGTCGGTGTGCATGTGGGCGCTGACGAGTTACCCGAAGCCGCCGGCCGGGGCGCTCGCCGCAACGGAGGGCGCCTCGCGGGCGTCGGCGCTCGATTATTCGGTCGCCGGCCGGATCGGCCGGGCGCTCGAACCGGTCACGCGCCCTCTGGGGTTTGACGGGCGCGTGAACACGGCGATGCTCGGGGCCTTTGCCGCTAAGGAGGTCTTCGTCGCCGACATGGGGATCGTCTTTTCGTTGGGCGAGGAGGCGACCGACGATGGTGGGGCGGCCGAATCGCTCCGGCAGCGCCTCCGCGAGACCTACACGCCGCTTCAGGGCGTCTCCATCATGCTGTTTTGCCTGCTCGGGTTTCCGTGCATGGCGACGGCGGCGGTGATGGCCAGCGAGAGCGGGTCGGCCAAATGGATGCTGCTTCAGTGGGGCGGCCTGACGGTTTTTGCGTACACGGTGTGCCTTCTGGTGTACCAGGTCGGCCGCCTGGCGGGCCTTGGGACGAGGTGAACGATGGGCGTTCTTGAGACGATTGGGGTGGTCGCGATTGTGTCGGCGATGGCTGCGCTGGTCCGCGACGGCAGGTTCGCCGCCCCGCTTGCGGGGCGCTGGCTGTTTGCAGCGCGGGGCAAGCCCCGCGGCGAACCTGCCGGCGGGGACGTCGAGGGTGACGGGGGCAAAATTGAGGATGCCGACGACGCCGGCGCGGACGAGTTCGTCGGCGGCGGCTTGAGCGGCCTCGGCGGGGAGGGCGAGAATGGCCAGGGGGATCTGGAGTCGGCGGACCTGGGTGACGAGGTCGGCGATGTCCTGGACGACGAGGTCGCCGGCGCGGTGTCCGATCTTGGCGAGGTCGGCGTCGAAGACGGCTTCGATCTTGAAGGCTTTGCGTCGAAAACCGCGGTACGAGACCAGGGCGTGGCCGAGGTTGCCGAATCCGACCAGCGCCAGGCGCCAGGTGCGGTCCGTGCCGAGAATCGCCCGGAGTTTGGGGATCAGTTCCCGGACGGGGTATCCGACGCCGGGCCGGCCGAACGTCCCGAAGTAGGCGAGGTCCTTTCGGACCTGGGCGTCCTTGAGGCCGAGGGAGCGGGCGAGGTCGTGGCTGGAGACGGTTTCGACGCCGTCGGCATCGAGGGATTCGAGCCGCCTCAAATAGAGCGGGAGCCGGTGGGCGACGGTTTTGGGGATGGTCGGCTTCACGGTTCCTCTCCGGCGCCAGACGTGCGAGCCGGAGTTTACCGCCCCCGGGGGCGCCCGGGCAAGGTAAAAGGCTTGACACTTTTTGCGGAGGCCATTACGGTAAACATAGCCCCTGGGGAACGTTGCGGGCGGCGAAGCGCTCCGGAAGGAGACGTTCATGAGACGAATCGTGCTGTTGGTGGCGGCGATGGTGGTCGTGGCGCCGGCGGGTTTCGCCCGGGCCCAGGGAAGCGGGCTGGAGGACCTGTACGGCAAGACGACGATCGGGGAATCGGATCGGCAGCTGATCCGGGCGTGGTTGGCGCCGCGCGTGGCGGCACTCACGGCGAGCACGGACCCGGAACTGAAGCGGATGGTGGCGGCTCGCCAGGAGATCGTCGCGGCGGGTCGGGTGGATCCGACGCGGTCGGCGGCGTTCGCGCAGGCGTTCGGGGAGGAAGCGATTGCGGCCCTGGAGGCGATTGGCAAGCAGGCGCTGAGCCAGGAGGCGCGCGTCAACTACCTCATGACGGTGGCGGAACTTCGGCGCATCGAAGGGATTCCGGTGCTCTTGAAGGCGCTCAGGACGGACCAGTATGCGGCGTCGCGGTACTGGGCGGCGGAGGGGCTGGACCTGGTGTCCGTCGTGGTGGTCGAGCGCGTGCTGCCGAGGCTCGAGGAGGAGATTGCCGCCGGGGCGAACAAGGCGTTCGACACGGAGACGAACGGGCTGACACTGATGTATCTGTTCACGGCGTTGGGGCGATTCGACCACGAGACAGCGCACGACGCGCTGGCGTCGGGGGCGGCGGGGGTGTCGATGCGGCTGAAGGCGTCGGACCCGATGGTGGCCCGGGCGCTGGTGGATGCGGTTCGCTCGCTCCAGGGCGCGTACGCGTCGGACGTGCGGCCGGAGGGGAAGACGCGGGTCCTCGGCGCGCTGGCGGTGCTGTGCGCGTGGGTGATGCCGCCGGTGGGGGATCCGAACCTCATGCCGGCGCTGAACGCGTCGCTCGAAAAAATTACGAACGAGCAGGTGGGTTTTTCGGCGGGCTTGGATCCGGTGATGCAGAAAGTGGCGTTGGTGGAATGGATCGAGTGGCTGGTGGGGCACAAGCAGATTGCGAAGCGCCCGTCGCTGCCGCCCGCCGTGGAGAAGGCCGTGGAGTCGGCGAAGCGCCGGCGGAGCGTGTCGCCGGCTCCGGCCGAAGGCGTGGCCCCGAAGCCTTGAGGTTTGGCATTTCGTTCTCGCGTCGGTGGTCCGGCGCCAAAGGGGGTCCGTGCGGCACGAGGGGGCCTCGGACGACGGGCCGCGCGGCGGCGGCGCCGACGGGGCCGGACAATTCCCTATGCGCAGGTTCCTTCCAGCACTCGCCTTGCCGGTTGCCGTGGTGGCCGCCGTGGCGGTATTAGCCTACCGCATGCAGGGTCCTGAGGCAGACCTTGTCTGGACCGCCGTGGGCGAGGTGGCGACGCTCGACCCGGCGCGGATGACGGCCTTGCATGACGGCCGGGTGGCGGCCGCGCTTTTTGAAGGGTTGACGGTCCTCGACGCGCGAGACCTGGAGCCTTGGCCTGGTGTCGCGGAGCGGTGGGACATTTCAGACGATCGCCTGAGGTACACGTTTGACCTGCGAGCGGACGCGCGGTGGAGCGACGGGCGGTCGGTGACGGCGGAGGATTTCGCGTACGCGTGGCGGCGGGCGCTCGATCCGGAGATGGCGGCCGAATACGCCTACATGCTCTTCCCGATCCGGGGGGCGAAGGCCTACTATAAAGCCGCGGCCAAGAAGCGGAACGAAGAGCAGAAGGCCGCGCTTTGGTCCGAGGTGGGTATCCGCGTGGAAGGGCCTCGGCGGCTGGTGGTGGAGTTGGAGCGGCCGACGGCGTACTTTCTGGACCTCGTGGCGTTTTCGACCTATCTGCCGGTCCGGCGCGACGTCGTGGAATCCTGGGGCGATCGCTGGACCTTTCCGCCGCACCTCATTTCCAACGGGGCGTATCGTCTGACCGAGTGGCGGTTCCAGTCGCGGATGCGATGGGAAAAGAATCCCTACTATTGGAATGCCGGGGCGGTGGCCCTCGAACGCATCGAGGTCCGCGTCTATGAGGAGCCGAACACGGCGCTCGTGGCCTACGAGACCGGCGAGATTGACCTGACGATGAGCGTGCCGGCGCTGGCGAAGACGCCGCTCCTGGAGGCGAGCCTGGCGGGGCGGCGACGCGACGTGCTAAACGTGGCGAACCTGGGAACATACTTCTACCGGTTCAACTGCACGAAGGGGGCGCTGGCGGACGCGCGGGTGCGTCGGGCGCTGGCGCTGGCGCTCGACCGCCGGGAGATCGTGGACCGCGCGGCCCGCGGGGGCCAGACGCCGGCGACGGTGCTCGTGCCGCCGGGAATGGCGGGTTACGAGTCGCCGAAGGGTCAGGCGGAGAGCGTGGAGGAGGCGCGGCGTCTGCTGGCGGAGGCGGGGTACGCGGGCGGCGAGGGTCTGCCCGAGTTCGCTCTCCTGGTGAACAAGGGCGGCGAGGCGCACGTCGCCGCCGCGGAGATGGTGCAGCAGCAGTGGCGCGACCGGATCGGCGTCCGGACGCGGATCGAGCAGGTCGAGTGGAAGGTGTTTCTCGACCGCGTGCACGGCCTGGACTATGAGATCGCACGGGGGGGGTGGTACGGCGACTATGTGGACCCGAATACGTTTCTCGACATGTTCGTCACCGGGGGCGGGAACAACGACACGGGCTGGTCGAATGGGGAGTACGACGCCTTGATTGAGCGGGCGGCGAACGAGACGGACGCGGCGGCGCGAGCGCGGACGCTCGCCGAGGCCGAGGCGATCCTCTTGGCCGAAACGCCGATCGTGCCGATCTACTTCTACACGACGGTGATCCTCGTGCGGCCGGGCCTCGTGGGGGTGGAACCGAACCTGCTGAACCGGACTGACTTTGGCCGGCTTTCGTGGCGGCGAGGCGGGTAACTCCTCGCCCTACAGCGCCACTTTGCGCGGCGGGTCTCCGTACCCGCCGCGCAAGGCCAGTAACAAGGCCGGAACGTCGGTTTCGTGCGCGGTGGGTGCGGAGACCCACCGCGCAGAAGGGTCAAGTGGCGCTGTAGTGCTCGAGGGGCGAGAGAGGAGGGGGCGAATGACCCTTTTGCACGAGTACCAGGACGGGACGTCGTATCGGCGCGGGCGGATGCCGGCGAAGGATCCGCACTGGGGCCGAAGCGTCCCGCCGTACAAATCCTACGTCGAGGGGGGCGCCGAGACGGTGGCGCTCGAGCGCCCCGGGCGGTTGCCGAAGGCCGACCTGTGGGAGGTGCTTCGCCATCGCCGGAGCCGGCGTGAGTTTTCAGCCGAGCCACTTACGCAAGAATCGTTATTTCTACTGTTGTGGTCTGCGCAGGGTATCACGGCGGGCGGACCGTGGGCGCTTCGGACGGCGCCGTCGGCCGGGGCGCTTTATCCGGTGGAGACGTATGTGGCGGTGGCGCGGGTGGAAGGCGTCGAGCCGGGCCTGTATCACTGGGAGTTGCCGGAGGAGCGGTTGGCGCTGGTGGCGGCTCGGGAAGACGTCGGCGAGGCCGCCTGCCGGGCGTGCCTGGACCAGGAGATGGCGGCGTCGGCGCCGGCGACGTTCGTGTGGACCGCTGTCTGGGGCCGCAGCGCCCAGAAGTACGGCGACCGGGCGCTGCGGTACGCCTACCTGGACGCGGGGCATCTGGCGGAGAACCTGCACCTGGCGGCCGAGGCGCTCGGGCTGGGGGCTTGCATGATCGGGGCGTTTCTGGACGATGAGATGAACGCGCTGGCGGGCGTGGACGGGCTGGAAGAGTCGGTGATCTACGCGGCGTGCGTGGGCCTGCCGGCCTAGTGCTACTACGCTACAAGGAAGGTTTGGACAGGTGGCTGTTGGAAGTCATCAAGCAGCCCAAAGGGCTGCCACAACAGAGCCCAGGGCATCGCCCTGGGTAAACGAGAGGTACAAACCGGGTACATGGTTGACAGAATAATCCGGGCACATGGTTGACAGGTTGCCGATGGATGGGCGAAAGGAGCGACGCCCATGCCATGGAAGGAGACCTGTCCCATGAAGGAACGTTCGCGGTTTGTGGTCGAGCA
>JAPLMM010000286.1 GCA_026387035.1 Planctomycetota bacterium | reverse complement strand
GTTGCGGGGATGGTTGGCGGCGCTGCCCGTCGTCGTCGCTTTCTTGTGTTCCTACGACGAACTTGAGAATGACACAACGACTTGGGCGATCGGCGGAGCGTTGTTTCTGGCGGCGATGGCGGTTCGGATATGGGCCCAGTGCCATCTGCACTATCGTCTGAGTGGTCACAAGGTCCTCACCGTGACGGGGCCGTACCGCTATAGCCGCAATCCGATTTACCTGGCGAACACGGCGATGATCGCGGCGTTGGTATGGTTGATGGAGGTCCCTTGGCTGGTGGTTCCTACGGTGATTTGGTGCGCGCTCGTTTACTCGGTAGTCGTTCGTTACGAGGAGAGTCGTCTGTCGGCCAACTTCGGCGAGCGCTACCGGTGTTACATGCAGACGGTTCCCCAGTGGTTCGGATGGCGCGCGGTGGAGGGCGCCGAGGGCATTCCGGGCCGGTGTCGCCTGGGCCTCGCCGTCGGTGCCGAAGTCCACTGCCTGCTGTTTCTGCTTCTGCCCGCATTCAAGGAGATGGTGTCTTAGTGTGGGAGGTCTGTCGGTCCCCCCGCCGGCGCCCGTGCGACCCAACGCCCGCCATCAAGGCGAAAAGCATATCCCGCGTTGACTTTCACGCCCCGGCCGGTTTATCATGTAGCGAGAGGCACCGCGCCGGACAGGAGGCGAGGCCGCGGGCTCCGCATCTCTACGATCCGGCAGGGGCGGCCATCATGCTCGAGACGGCACCATCGGAAGGCGGACTGACGGTCCAGGCCCCCGCCAAGGTGAACCTGACGCTGCGGGTTCTCGGCCGCCGGCCCGACGGCTATCACGATCTGGAAAGCGTCGTGGCGGCCGTCACGCTGTTCGACGTGCTGGAGTTCAGCGCGTCGGACGACCTTCATCTCGCGTGCGAAGGAATCCCCGTTTCCGCCGGCGAGGACAACCTGGTGCTGCGCGCCGCCCGGTTGCTGCGGACCGAGAGCGGGACGCGCACGGGCGCGCGGGTGCGCCTGGAGAAGCGGATTCCGCCCGGCCGGGGATTCGGCGGCGGGTCGGCGGACGCGGCCGCGACGCTTGTCGCGCTCGACGCGCTGTGGGGTCTAAATCTCGCGCGCGAAGACCTGGCGCGCCTGGGGGCGAGCATCGGAAGCGACGTGCCGTTCTTCTTCGGCTCGCCTGTGGCGATCCTGCGAGGTCGGGGGGAGCGCCTCGAGGCGGTTCAAGCGAGGTCGCCGTGGTGGCTCGCGCTCGCGTGGCCGGACTACGGCCTGGCGACGGTCGACGTGTACGCGGCGCTGGACCGCCTGGCGGAAAGCGTGAACGGCCGGCCGGAGGCGACCGCGGCGCTGGACCGCCTGGCGGAAAGCGTGAACGGCCGGCCGGAGGCGACCGCCATTCTCGAGGCCCTGGAAGGTCCGGCGTCGGGGGCGGCGGCTTTGCTCGTGAATGACCTCGAGGGGGCGGCCCGGCGCGTCCGATTAGATAGGATGGACCTGAGGGCCGTCTTCCGACAGTCCGGCGCCGCGGCCGTCGGAATGACGGGCAGCGGATCGGCGTATTTCGCCCTGGCAGACACCGAGGGCCAGGCTCGGCGTTTTGGAGACGCGGCGCGGGCCGCGGGCGCCGAAGCAACCGTGGTGCGACCGCTTCGGGAGTAGAAGCCACAGGAGACTGGGCCATGAAGGTCACGAACGTCACCGTGAAGTTGTCGCCGCACAGCAGCGACCGGCTGAAGGGCTTCGGCACCATGACGCTGGACAACGAGTTCGTGGTGCGGGACCTGAAGATCATCGAGGGGACGAGCGGCCTGTTTGTGGCGATGCCGTCGCGGAAACTGACGGACCATTGCCCGAAATGCCGCGGAAAAAATCACCTCCGCGCCAAGTTTTGCAACGACTGCGGCGCGCGCCTTCCGGAGAGGCGCGTCTCGGACGAGGAGGCCCAGGGCAAACTCCACGCCGACGTTGCCCACCCGATCAACACCGAGTGCCGAAACCGCCTCCAGCAGATTATCCTGGAGGCGTACGAGGAGGAACGGAAGCGGGCGGGCGAGCCGGACGCGCCGGCCGCCGAGCCGGACGCGCCGACCGCCGAGCCGCCGGTGTCCGACGAGTCTTCGGCGACGCCCCTGGACGACGAAGTGGACTGGGGCGACGCCCTCAAAGAGGACGATAAGAAGGAAGAAGGTTCGTTCGGCGAGGGCAAGCCGCCCCCGCCCTCGTCCTTCGGCGAGGGGATCGTGTAGGCCGAAAAGGAGGACGGGCGTGCTCTTTTGTAGCGCGGGGGTTTATCCCCCGCGCACAAACAGCGCGGGGCCCAAGGCCCCGCGCTACGAAAGACATCTTTCCCACAAAGCACTCCTGACCCCTTTTCTTCCGCGACGGTGCTTGACAATCGGCGGCAAGAGGGTAGAATCCTATCCCTGACGCCCCCTTGCGGGGCATGGTTTTCCCGGAGGCAAACCTTCCGGGACGGCCGATAAGGAGTACGGCGTTCGCCTGCGTTGGGCGGTCGCCGCCCTTCGACTCACTCAGGGCGACCCTGAGTATGGTCGAAGGGTCGGGGCGCGGAGCCACGCCGGCTTCGCGACCGTCGGGTCGGGGCGAGGTCCCGGCCCGGGTTGGACCGGGCCTTTCGTCTCACCGGCGAAGGCGCCCACAGCAGAAAGGAGCCGTGCCATGTCCTCGCGCTCGGGGGCCCATGTCCTCCTGGAAGTCCTGAAGTCCGAAGGGGTGGAGATTCTGTTCGGCATCCCCGGCGGGTCGGTCATCCCGATTCTCGACGCCCTCTACGACGAAAAGGAGTTGCGGTTCGTGCTGATGCGCCACGAGCAGGGCGCCGGTCACGCGGCCGACGGGTACGCCCGCGCCACCGGCAAGGTCGGCGTCTGCCTCGCCACCTCCGGCCCCGGGGCGACGAACCTCGTGACGGCCCTGGCGACGGCGAACTTCGACTCGGTCCCTCTTGTGGCCATCACGGGGCAGGTCAAGACGCACCTGATCGGCAACGACGCGTTTCAGGAGGCGGACATCACGGGCATCACGCGCCCCGTCACCAAGCACAACTACCTGGTGCGGGACGTGAACGAACTGGGCGAGACGCT